>JAQCHP010000176.1 GCA_027619595.1 Planctomycetota bacterium | reverse complement strand
CCCGCCATGTTTCCGAGCCAACGCGGCTTCGAGGTCGTGCGGCACTTAGGCGGTGGATCGGAATCAACGGCCGAAACCAGCTCCCTTGCCGCGTCGATTTCAGTCTACGCTCGGAATTTCGCTGGAATCTCCGAACACGAACTCGTACACGCGTATTGCACGGCAACATTCGGTTGGTGTGGACCCGACTGGTTCCGCGAAGGGATGGCCGAGCGTGCCCATCATGGTTGGCACAAATCGGTCGTCAGTTGTAGCGACGAACGAATTGCATCACTCCGCAATTTGAAACCAACAATTGCCAGCATCCTACACCAGCCGGTCCTGGCCACGGAGACACAACAATGGATCGACGACGAAGTACTGCGATGTGCCGGAGAGGTTCCGACTGCGGCATTTGAGCTGAGTTCCATCGATCATTTGCGTCGCCACTATGATTCGAGCTGGGCGCTGTGCCATTTCCTGGGCCATCACCCACAATATCGTAAAGGCTTCCAGGAATATGCTTGCCATTGCTTGCGTGGTGAAACGTGCGAACTGGCCGACTTCGTTCGCCCATCCTCGATGGCGCAATTGGATGCGGAATTTCAGGAATTCGTAGCAAACCTCGTCAATGGTTACGATATGGCTAAAGAGCCAGCGGCTGGCAAAACGAAAGTCACAGCGACCGTACGAACACCGGCTGTGCCGCCGACTGTCAGCGACGACAAGGCACCTCGCATCCCGCAAGAAAAATAGCATTTTTTCAACGCCGCTTATCGATAATCGTGCGTCGACTTCCTGGTATGTTCGCCGCCGGATTCACAATCCTCACGCTTCACGTCGCCAACCCCGGACTTTACCGAACATCGGACTCCCACCATAATGTTGGGGGAGTGAATTGGAACGGACAAAGGAAGTAAAAGCATGGCCCAGGCAGTCGTTGACCCCGAAGAACTGCGACAATTCGCTGCCTCACTGCGACGAATGCAGACCGGGATGCGCGATCAGCTCGGCGGCGTGAAGCATCAACTCGATGCGCTCGCAGCGACTTGGCGAGACCAAGAACATGCTCGGTTTAGTGAGAGATTCGTGGAACACACGCGTGCGATCGCCAAACTTACCGAAGAATCGGACGAATACATCCATTACTTATTGCGAAAGGCAGAACAGATCGAAGCCTACTTGCAATCGTAGTCCAGACATTATTGGAACAGCGGCCGACGAATCATGTCCAAACAAGCCAATGTGCGTTCGCTGGAATCTGTCCGCAATTTCCGCCACGAACTCAATGAATTCACCCACGTGATGGCGCAGATCGTGGAAGAATTGGTCCACAGTTGCCAACAGGGGGTTGACTGGATGGAGACCGACAGGATGAGCCATTGGCCCGCTCAGGTTCGTCGATCGAGTGACCAACTCGCCGAAGCACGCGTCAACCTTGAACGATGTCAAATGACCATCCGACCTGGCGAACGGGCGCCCTGTACCGAAGAGAAAAAGGCGTTGGAACAAGCCGTAGAGCGATTGCGGCTGTGCGAAGAGAAGGTTCGGATCACTCGGCACTGGCTGCAAGTCGTACGTCATGAAGCCGACGACTTTCGTACCGCCCTGGCGAAGACAACGCACATGGCCGACGTTGATCTTCCTCTCGCGCTGACACGGCTCGACGAGATCATCGTTAAGTTGGAGGCGTACGTCTAGCTAGTCACCTCGCAGCGTACCATCCCAGCGAACGAATCCCTCGATCGCCTGGTATTCTGCTAGTCCTAGTGCGTCGTATAGCCTTGCCGTGGCCGCGTTGCGTTCTTCGGCTCGTTGCCAAAACTCGCGTGTGTCGGTACCAGGAAACAGGGCCCGGTCTTTCTGTGACTCGTGCTTAAAAATGGCGACTCGCTTGCGTACAACCTCAGCGGGGCTCAAGGGGACCGCCATTTCGATTTCGTCCGGCTCCCATTCGTGCCACGCACCGCGATAGAGCCACACATCGCTGTTCTTGTACCAATCATCCGACTCAACCAATTGGCAAGCACGAAAGATCGCCGAAAGGCACGTGCGGTGCGTACCATGGGGGTCCGCCAGATCTCCGGCCGCGTAGACTTGATGCGGGCGCAGCTCACGTAATAGCTCTGTGATCATACGGATATCATCATCTCCCAACGGCTTTTTCTTGACACGACCTGTTTCATAAAAGGGCATATTCATGAAACGGAGGCGTTCGGGACCCAGGCCGCAAGATCGTGCCGCTGCTCGTGCTTCGCAACGTCGGATAATCCCCTTGATGGATTGGACCTCCGCACTGTCGACTTGACCCGGCTTTTTGTTCTTCAAAAACTTTTCGATGTGGTCTTCGAGTTCATTCGTGCGGTTCGAATCGACAATGAAACTGCGATTGAATTCCGCAGCGAATTCCGCATAGCGTATGGCATCGTCATCGAATACAGCAATATTGCCCGATGTCTGATAGGCCACGTGCACTTCATGTCCCTGATCGACGAGCCGAATCAGCGTGCCACCCATGGAGATGACATCATCATCAGGATGCGGCGAAAAGATCAGAACACGTTTGGGAAAAATCTCCTCATGCAACTGAGGCCGATCACCTGGCTGCTTCGCGTGCTGCGGCTTGCCGCCCGGCCATCCCGTGATCGTCGATTGCAAATGCCGAAACACCGATAGATTGATTTCATAGGCAGGACCTTTCGCCGCCAAAAGCTCCTGTAAACCCTCCTCGTTGTAGTCTTCCTCAGTCAACTTGAGGATCGGTTTTTTGACAAGTCGGGCCAACCAAATCACTGCTTTTCGAATGCGAGCCACATCCCAGGACACCGTCCCCAAGGTCCACGGACAGCGTAGTCGCGTCAATTGTTCGGCCGCCGATCGGTCGAGATAGACCTCGGCATTGGCATGATCCTGGAGGAAACTGGCGGCGATCGATGAAGTGACCCCTCCTTCCACCGCTTGCGCTATGACCGGTGCCTTATGCTCACCAAACGCCATTAAGATCACTTGACGCGCATCGAGAATCGTGCCGACGCCCATTGTGATGGCGCGACGCGGTACATTCTCCTCGCCAAAGAAGTCGCTCGCGGCATCCAACCGCGTGACTTTGTCCAACGTAATTAGTCGCGTGGGGCTGACATTGCTCGAACCGGGCTCATTGAAGCCGATATGCCCCGTGCGACCGATCCCCAAGATCTGGATGTCAATTCCACCTGCTCGACGAATGTCCTCCTCGTAGTCGCGACAGAATTCGTCCACATCCTCTTGCGCAATCGTGCCATCGGGTATGTGAATATTGGCCGGATCCATGTCGACATGGTCGAAAAGATACTCCCGCATGAACCGCACGTAGCTCTGCAACTCGTTCGGTTGCATCGGAAAATACTCGTCTAGATTGAACGTAATGACGTGCCGAAAGGATAGCCCTTCCTCACGGTGCATTCGCACGAGTTCGTTATAAACCCCGACCGGTGTGCTCCCCGTCGCTAGGCCGAGCACACACGAGCGGCCCTCCATGGAACGACTGCGAATCAGTTCCGCCAAGCGTTTGGCCACTGCGATAGAGACATCCCGCGCGAAGGGAAAAACGCGACACGAGATCTGTTCTTTCTGAGTGTAATTCTGGCCGGTAATCAACACGCACCTACCTCCCTGTACATAAAAAAGAATATAAAGTCCGTATTCAACTCATCCATCCCGAATATCCCAACACGCATATCCTAACGGGACGCCGAGCGATTTTGAAGTGGGCAAAACAGCCGGAGGCGGCTTAGGACATCTTGTACAACATTGACACTTACGGGAAGCCGCGCCTATCATCTGAGGCAGCCCTACAATTCCCCCGACTGGTCGATTACATTTCGACGATTGGCCACCGGCACGAATGGAACGATCCGCAAGAAAGAAAGCCAATGGCCATGGAGCTCGTCCAGGGACTAGAACACGTAGTACGACGGGACGAACCGCTCGCCAACTATTCTTGGTTTCGGCTGGGCGGAATCGCCGATTATTTTGCGGAGCCCACAAATACCGACGAATTGTCGCTCTTGGTACGCCGGTTCCGAGCGGCGGAAATGCCGATCCGGATCTTAGGAGGCGGCTCCAATGTGCTCATTTCGCGGCCGATCGTGGCGGGTCTTGTGATTCATCTGGCGACTCCCGATCTGCGTGTCGCCGGGCATTCCCTGGTTGCCGGCGCTGGTGCGAAACTGGGGCATGTCATCGCCACTGCGGTGCGAGAAGGACTGGGGGGACTGGAAGCACTGGTCGGCATCCCGGGGACGGTTGGGGGAGCGTTGCGACGGAACGCGGCTAGCCAGGGCAACGATATTGGACAATGGACGGGCGAAGTAACGGTCATGACCCGGGAAGGTCTTGTGGAAAAACGAAATAGCGAGCAGCTTCTCTTTGGATACGGACACAGTAATCTGGATGAAATGGCGATTCTGGGTGGTCGCTTTGATTTGGAGCCCGGCGACCCGAGTGAACTGACGCGTCGGATGCAAAAAAACTGGATTGTGAAGCGAGCACGACAGCCGGTGGGTGACCTGGGACATGGCCGGATTTTCGCCGATCCCCATGGACTCACTGCCAGTGAGCTTGTAGAACAGGCCGGGATGCGAAACGTCGAGCAGGGTGGGGCGCGGGTGAGCGACCGGGATGCAAACTTTATTGTCACGCAACCGGGAGCGACCAGCGACGATATCCTGCGGTTGATTGAGCGTATTCGCGAACAAGTCACAATGAAGCTGGGCTTGGAATTGGAGCTACAACTCGACGTGTGGCACTAATCGCGCCGCACTGCAGGAGGCAAAGATCATGACGGATGAAACGCCAGTGACAAGCGATTCGCCCATAGCTCGCGAATCAGCTAGGTCGCTCGTCCTGATGGCCATCACCTTAGCTGTGATCGGCGTCGTCACCTATCAGGTCTGGTTACGCCTTAACACTCGCAGCAACGTCCGTCTGACGGCGGACAAAATACAAGCCAAGCCAGAACCACCCAGTTGGATTAAATCCAATTTGGTCCAAGAAGTAATTATTCAGGGGAGTCTGGGAAACCACAGTTTGGCCGAGCCGGGTCTCGTTCGTGTGGTCCACCGGGCATTTACCAACCATACCTGGGTCAAGAAGGTAAATTATGCAGCGATCGAGTCGACCGGCAAGATCGCCGTTGAACTCGATTACCGGCGTCCGTTCGCGGCACTCAGCGTCCGAAATGAACAAGTTCCCGTCGAAGGGGACGCGGAACAGGGACTCCTGGCGGTCGACGACGAAGGGGTTTGCCTCCCGGATATCACGGAGGCCGAACTAAATCAATTGCCGCGAATCTACGCCGACAATGCGTCTGCGCCGCAGCACTACGGCGAACCTTGGCATGACAAACGGATACGCCAGTCGGTCGATATCATCGCCGCCCTAGGAAATGCTTGGCAAGCACTGGAGCTCTATTCTGTCAACGCGCCCGAGTCGCCTCGCGTGGCAACTTCGCAGGAAGTTCCGGTCTTTGAACTTCTCAACAAGCAAAAATATCGCATCATTTGGGGGAGTGCAGTTGGGTCAGAACTCGCGTCAGAACCGTTGGCTGCTCAAAAAGTAGCCTACCTCGTCGATAAAGCCTCCCAGCTTCCGACGGCGACTCCTGGAGCAAACGATCAAATCCTGGTCGACCTGCGAAACTTGCAACTAAGCCCGCCGGAGCTCTCTGCAGATCGAGCAAAAGCCGATCAACGGACAGGCCGCTAGTGCCGGCAGCATATCGGAGCGTTACGTGTTGTCCGACGAAGACCGAGAATCATCCCGATCACGCATTTCTGGCCGAAGTTGCATTTCTTCACGCAGTTGCATCTCTTCTCGAAGCACAGGCAACTCCGCCGGGGCCTCAATTCCTAGGCGTACTCCGCCGCCATTGACGCGGACGACGGTAATAGTAATCCGGTCCCCCAACAAGATTTTTTGTCCCACTTTTCGGCTGAGCACCAGCATCACTTGGCTCCTTTTCTCAAGTACCGAAGCGTACAGCAACCTCAGGTTTCACTTGAAATAGTTCCACTTGAATTCCCGTTCCACCTGAATCGAGCGTCACCTGCAGTTCGGTACAATAGATCCGCACGCCAGGGCACAGCACGATTCCGGCTCAGGTCGCCTTTCACTAACACCGAACACTGGGCGAAGAAGCGTTCTTCCGTGAACCGAGAGTCCGGGCGTACCTTCAGGATAGCCGCATTCGCCAGAAATGCAAGCGTCGCTCCCTAAATAGCGGCCATGCCGACGACAATTGTTGGTCGGGCTGGTTGCATCGGCAGAGTCGTTCGTAGCGCAAAGCAGCTGGGGACAGCTGCTCTACTATGGTGAACAGTTGTCCTCATCCCCCTGACACGCCCTAGGCCTGAGCGAAAACAGCGTTTGCCGCCGCGATACTGGCTCCCCCAACGCTGGGTCGCCCTTGGGACTCAAGCAGTTGTTCAAGTGCCGCCAGAAATAGCAACACGTTGCGGGTACGGGAGGCGTGTCCCATCAGTCCGATTCGCCAAACCTTCCCCTTAAAGACACCCAACCCTGCTCCAATTTCAATTCCGAACAGATTCAACAGATCCTTCCGCAACCGCGCATCATCGACACCATCAGGGATCTTGACCGCATTGAGCATCGGCAGTCGGTTCCCTTCGGCAGCCGTAAAGTCGATACCTAGAGCTTGCAAACCGGCCCGCAGTCCCTCGTGATTGCGAAGGTGCCGTGCGAAGGAGGCTTCGAGCCCCTCTTCGAGTACCATCCGTAGCGCCTCGTGCAAGGCGTACGTCATGTTGATCGGAGCGGTATGGTGGTAGACCCGTTCTTCTCCCCAGTAGGAAGCCAACAGCGATATGTCGAGATACCAGCTTTGTACCTTGTGCTTTCGCCGTTGCATGGCTTCCATCGCTCGGGGCCCGAACGAAACGGGGGACAATCCTGGGGGACAGCTGAGGCACTTTTGCGTCCCGGAATAAATCGCATCAATTTGCCACGCGTCGACCTCTACAGGAACGCCCCCCAGCGAGGTGACCGCATCGACTAACAGGAGTGCCCCAGCGTCGTGCACGATCCGGGAGATCTCTTCGATGGGCTGCCATGCGCCGGTGGAAGTCTCAGCCATTACGATACCGACGACTTTGGGGCGAACCTTTTCCACCGCCTCCGCCACTTCCGCCGCGGAGAAGACTTCTCCCCACGGCTTTTCGATTCGCGTGACCTCCGCGCCTGCCCGAGTGGCGACCTCTGCCATTCGACCACCAAACACCCCGTTCACCCCAACAACCATTCGATCACCCGGCTCGATCAGATTAACCACCGTCGCTTCCATGCCCGCGGAGCCGGTGCCACTAATCGCCAGTGTCATGGGGTTGTCGGTACGGAAGACCTGCCGCAGCATCTGCTGCAATTCCCCCATGACCTGCAGATAATACGGATCGAGATGGCCGACAGTGGGCCGGGCAAACGCCTCCAGGACCCGCGGATGGACGTCACTGGGGCCTGGCCCCATTAAGACGCGAAGCGGCGGTGCAATGGCAGCAAAAATAGGATTCGTCACGAAGCCACTCCCGAGAGGTTGCCCAGAAAGAAATAATGAAGGCTGATTCGATGCCACGACCCATGGTTTTAGCCCAACGCTGCGCAATTCACCAGTCCACGTGCGTAAATTCCATCGCGTCAAAGTATGCCTTTTCGGACTCGTCGGTATCTCCTACAATCGCCGGCCGCAAGTAATGTCATCATGGGGCCTAGGGAGCGAGGATTACGAATATGGAACGTACACTAATTTTGCTGAAACCCGACTGTATCGAGCGGCGGTTGATGGGGGCAATCGTGTCCCGGTTTGAACAGAAGGGAATGAATGTCATTGCACTCAAGATGCTGCGCGTCACTCCGGAACTCTCGAAGCAACATTATGCGGAACACGTGACCAAACCGTTCTATCCAGCGTTGGAGTCGTTCATTACGGGAGCTCCGGTTGTGGCGATGGTACTTGAGGGACTCGAGGTCATCCGAGTGGTCCGCGAGATGCTTGGCGCGACAAGTGGCTTGAAGGCAGCCGCCGGCACCATCCGCGGTGACTACAGTTGCAGTCGGCAAATGAATTTGGTCCACGCCTCCGACGGAGCGGAAGCGTCAGCCCGCGAAATCCCGCTTTACTTCAAGCCCCATGAAATTTGCGAATATACCCCCACGTTGCGCCCGTGGTTCCAAGCTTCTGATGAATAAAGCGAGCGGCGGATTGGCGTTCGTTTTCGTTGAGAAATGTCTGAGGCTGCTCTTGGCAAGAAAGCCAGGATGCGGAATGTGTCAGGCTGGATTGATTCCGCATCAATTTTTCGTAACCGTTCGGCGGCTGTACCATTCAACGGCCGTCCGGGCAACGCCGTAGCTGATTTATTTAGCGTACGAAAAGATCGGGCCTGAGCCAGATTGGTAAAGTGAG
>JAQCHP010000175.1 GCA_027619595.1 Planctomycetota bacterium | reverse complement strand
CGGCCCGCTTTATGCAGCGCTCGAACGATGGCGGCGTTGTAAGTCCAGGTCGTCATGAGGATCCCGTCTTCATCATTGATGTTGCCGAATTGGCTTTTCTGTTCTGGTCGAGGCTGCTCTCTGAACAACTGAACTTCGCGCGGAAGGATCAAGTCAGCCTCTTCGATTCGGCCCTCTTCCAGTAGCTTTTCAAAGATATTGCGCAGGATCGCGAGCTTTTCTTCGCGAGATTCAATCGCGGCAAACCTGCGTTCCAGTTCTTCGATGCTCGTGCCAGGAAGACGATGCTGAAGAATTGCAGCCTTTGACGCTGCCTGTTTGATTGGATCATCGATCCGGCCAACCCATGTTTCCGCAACAGCCAGTCGCTCATCTGACACTTTGTCCGTACGAACGACATACAGCAATCCATCGACTAACTGACCGATCGCGGCATCGCGATCTTGCCCCTTTGGAATTTGTTCAATGATGCGAATGGCCTGGCCAAAATGATCGTGCTTGACCTCGTAGTCGTAGTGCTTGGCGTGTGAACAGTAATAGGCCATTTCACGATCATTGAAGTCCTTGGGGAAATCCGAAAGGTGGGCATTCGTGACGGCGTAGGCTTCATCGATCCGACCTCGCCAGGTAAGTTCATTGCGGACGTCCCGGTAGGCTTGCCGCTGGTCATCACGACTGGCTGCAGCCGCGATGGACAGCATCTCTGAAACAGGCAGGTTGAGCCGGAATCCCAGTTCTATCACATAGTGACTGAACTCCGTGCCGGAATCGACGTTCGATTGTTTGGCGGCGTTCCATGTCTTCGAAACGGTCGCCTGATCGCCGCGTTTGATGGCATCGCCAGCGATCGTCTGCAGTGAATTGATGCAGGCTTGCGGATTCGCAGTTCGCAGCTTCATCGCCTGTTGGAACGCTTCGTCGCGCAGACCGGTACGGACAAGAGAGGAAACGAGGCCCCATTGCGCATTCATTCTGGCCTGTTCATCCGGAATCAGGTCGGCTTCGGCGACTGCTTTGAGTATCAACTCACGCCGCTGAGCATCCGTGAACTCCGCAACTACGCTAGGCAATCGCTTAGCTTCGTCGGCAGATATCGGGTGGCTCGCACTCCAGGCGAGAAGCAACATCGCTATGATGATGGTTTTCATTGTTCGTCCTCGTGGTTCGAATTCCCATTCACGTTGCCTCGAAGTTCCGGCACCGCCACAGAGTGTCCGCTTTCGTCAGTGACGGCACCGCATTACCGCGTATTAGTTGATCGGTAATTTTTTCTGATTTTGCATTTTCGGGCTTGCTGATAAAATCCAATTCAAATGGATGACCAGCGTGAATGGCTGGTTGGTTTTTTTCCTGCGCATAGGGTTCGTCGGTTAGGATAGGGTCATCCTTTAGATTGTACCGAGAAACAAAGAACCAAGGCATTGTGGGTCTCAAGAACGGATCCGGAGATGCTGAGACTGTTGCCCTGACGGCTGGAAACTCAGGCGGATCTCGCGTTTGCCGATTTTTTTCGCGTATTTTTTGTCCGGGGGTTTTGCGCCCGAACCAAGTGACCTCGAAATGTGTCATCCCATTGTGTTCAATCGAACGCTTTACTCCCCATTCTCCCCGGTGGCCATGCGGCTTTGACCTATGCACGAAGATCTTTTCATCGACGCGTTGGTTGGCAATCCTTCGGCCCTTTCTCTGCGAGCCGAGAAACTCATCCTGAGTCGGGTGGACGGCAAAGCCGTCGTGGTTTGCCGAAATCTTGCCGTGGAGCAATTTGCGCGAATGGGTCTTTGTGAAGTCGCTCCGGAAAACAAACCGCGTCCCGGATCTTATCGCTATTGGGGCGGCGAGAAGTTCGATCAGCTCTACACGTCGTTTCGTCAAGTCACTTGGTCCGTGACCTGGAATGATCACCGCCTTACTGTGGTTCATTTGGAATGGGAAAACGGCTGTGGCGGTGACCACCGCGATTGGGTGATTGCCGATTCGCTGGAGATTGCTGAGGAGTTCATTCTGGATGTTAGTCGAAAGACACACGCTCCCGGCAATGCCATCCTCGTATTCTCCGGTGGAAGGTGGAACCGCAGCGAGTCACTCTACACCGCCACCCAATCGGCGTCATTTGAGGATCTTGTGCTGGCGGACGATTTGAAAGCGACCATCCGCGATGACTTCAAGGCCTTCTTGCAGTCCGAGGATCGGTACATCCGACTTGGTATCTCGTGGCGTCGTGGTGCTTTGCTAATTGGTCCGCCCGGAAATGGAAAGACGCACTGCGTTCGGGCGTTGGTGAAAGAACTTGCCGTCTCAAGCTTGTATGTCCAGAGCCTGAGCCATCAGCAATACACCCCCGAACAATTGTGGCACCAAATTTTTGACCGAGCCCGAGGGCTTCGACCTTGCGTGCTCGTCCTGGAAGACTTGGACTCGCTCGTCACCGCCGAGAACCGATCGTTCTTTTTGAATCAGCTTGATGGCTTTGAACAAAATCATGGCTTGATCGTTCTGGCCACTACAAATCACCCCGACCGCATCGATTCGGCCATCATCGACCGACCCAGTCGTTTCGATCGCAAGTATCACTTCAACTTGCCGGATTTTGACGAGCGGATGGTTTACCTCCGAAACTGGCAGGAACAATTGGCCGACGAAACCAATTGGTCTCGCGACGAATTGGAGACGATCGCCATCGCGTGCGAAGGATTTTCGTTCGCTTACCTGAAAGAGCTTGTTATCAGTAGCTTGATGAAATGGATGCAGGACAGTTCAGAATCATTCGCCAGCACAATGGCTTCGCAAGCATCGGTTTTAGGCGGACAAATGAAGACGGAGGCAACCGCGGAAGCGCACCGACACGAACGACCGCTTCCATCCACCCGAAAGAGGTGATGAGCGGGCAGCTACTCTACGATTAGACCACCTCATCCATATGGAATCAGAACGAGAAAAGGAGGCAGTCTTTATTTCTCGGGGATTTGGTGGAAATGGTCAAGATAGCCTTCACTATCCCACCTTGGCTACCCAAAATTCCCCAAAACAAAGACTGTCTTTGGCGCTTTCTTTTGGCGCTTTCTCATCAACCCGATCCGATCCGCTTCGTCGTATAGGACGCGAACTTATCCATCAATGTGTTTCATGGGGCTCGTGCCGATGATCGAGGCTAAGCCGACGTAAGAAAGGGGTTGTCCCGCGTCGTGTGGAAATCAACTAATATCAGCTTGGCCCACGATGCTGCGGCGAACGAGTCCATCGGCGTCATTTCGCGGTCGACGTATCGAACGGATTAGCCCCTCATGCCGCTTGTGTACCCCCACAGTTTGGCCGATCCTCAGTTGGCCCCCTACCGAAATCTCCCATCCTCCGGTCGCGAGCGTCGGGACGGTCTTTTTATCGCCGAAGGGCATTGGCTCGTTGATCGCCTGTGGACGAGTCGTCACGAGATGGTTTCGGTCCTCGTCGCGGAAAATCGCTTGGCAGATCTCCCCGAAGATCTCGTTGAGAGCGTGCCGGTCTATTGTCTCACGATGTCTCAGTTGGCGGAGTTGGTTGGTTTTTCGTTCCATCGAGGTGTTTTGGGATGCGGTCGGCGCAAGCCGTTGGCAACTCCTGCCGAACTGTTTTCACCGGCTGACGTGCTTTGTGAAATAGGGATCGCCTTGGATCGGATCGCTGACCCGGAAAACGTGGGCGGAATCCTACGCAATGCTGCAGCGCTTGGCGTGGGGGGAGTGATCTTGGGCCCCGGCTGTGCCGACCCATTCTCACGCCGTGTGTTACGGGTTTCGATGGGGAACGCTTTTCAGTTACGGCTGGCCGAATCGATCGATTTGGTGAGCGATTTAAGGACACTCCGCGAATCATTTGGCTATGAATCGGTGGCTACTGTCTTAGACCCGCAAGCAGAGCTGCTGGCCGAAATGCCGCGCCCGACGCGAATGATCTTAGTATTTGGTAGTGAGGGGCACGGTATTTCTCCTGAAGTCGTCACGGCTTGCGATCGCCGCGTTACGATTCCAATGCAGCTGGGGACCGATTCGCTGAACGTCGCGACAGCAACGGCCGTCGTGCTCTACGAATTCACCATGCGAAGGGTTGCTGATCGCGATGGGCAGGGTGAGTAGACGGCCGATCGGTTTCACGTCAGACTGGGATGAGATTCCCCCCAGAAGGCGAAACTCAGCCGACCTGACGGCTCTCGCCACCCTGTCCCGTTCTTTGCCGAGATGATTTACCATGAGTGCCCGAAAGAACCCCACGTCTCCCCGTAAACCGAATCAAGGGGGGGGTGAACGGTTACAGAAAATCCTCGCCGCCGCCGGGATTGCTAGCCGGCGTGAGTGCGAGGCTTTGATTCTTGACGGGCGGGTCGAGATCGATCGTAAGGTAGTTAAGGAACTCGGTGCGAGGGTTGATCCTTCGCGACAAGAGATTCGTCTCGACGGCGAAACGCTGAAAAAAACTCGGCGCGTCTATTACTTAGTGCATAAACCGGTCGGATTCGTTTCGACGCATCGAGATCCCGCGAATCGGCCACGTGTTATTGATCTTGTGGGTGCCAGCGAACGGCTTTTCACAGTCGGGCGGCTCGACCTCGACAGCTCCGGTCTCATCCTGGTGACAAACGACGGCGATTTGGCCAATCTGTTGGCGCATCCGCGGTATGAGGTTCCAAAAATCTATCGAGTGCTGGTGGCCGGGCAGCCGACGCCCGAAGTAATCGCCGAACTTCGCAAAGGGGTCTATCTGGCGGAAGGTAAAGTAAAGCCGCGCCAGGTGGTCGTCCGGCGTGTCTCCGCTCGGAGTACATTGTTGGAGATCCTGTTGACCGAAGGCCGCAACCGCGAGATCCGGCGGATGATGGCACGCGTTGGGCATAAAGTCTTGCAGTTGATTCGCATCGGATTCGGCACGTTGCGTCTGGGGGAACTCCCCGCAGGCGAGTTTCGCATGCTGACGCCCGCCGAAGTGCAATCGTTACGCGAAAGTCCCGCAGACGTGCGGCCGCTGCGTGCGAAGAAGATTGTGGATCGTACTCCGCGTCGGTCGGTTTCCAAAACCTCGGACTCAGGAAGCCCTCGGACCGACTCGGCTTCCAAAGGGGACGGACCTCGTGCGACCGTGATTGGTGCACGGTCCAAAGTGGTTGGTTCTCGTCCGAAAAATGCCGTTGGTGCTCGTTCCCATTCCGGAAGTACCGCCAAAGGCGTCGGACGCCCTCCGAAGAAGGGATCTCGAAAGCCAGGAACCGGTCGGACCAGTGCAAGGAAGCGAAAGTAGATCCATCTCAATTTTAGATCCGATGCGTGCTAACCGTTGGAATGGACGTGAAAGGAGTATTGCATCTCATGGCAGAGTTGTCGTCGTGTCCGGGATATCACTATCGGGCCGCCCAAGTCGTGCAACAAGTCTCGCTGGGAAAGGATACCTATCGGCTTCGCATCCAATGTCCCCAGATCGCTCGTGCGATTCGCGTGGGACAGTTTGTGATGGTGCGGGTACATGGGTTGCAAGACCCTCTCTTAGGGAGAGCATTTGCGATTTACGACACAGATGAAGATTGCCTTGATATTGCCTATTTGGTGCACGGAAAAATGACGCACCAATTCGAATTGCTAAGGCCGGGCGATCAGGTCGATATTTGGGGGCCCTTGGGAAATGGTTTTTCGATGGCCCCTACAGACCACCTTGTCATGGTGGCAGGAGGGATCGGTCAGACTCCTTTCTTGGCCATGGCGCAACACTATCTGGGACGTCGTCGCTATGGCGCAGCGGAAATGCCTGCCGATGCCGAACCGCTCGCAAATCGTGTGACACTCTGTTACGGAGCCAGAAATGCCGAATACTTCGCAGGTCTCGATGACTTTCGCACGGCTGCAGTGGAGCTGCGATTGACGACAGATGATGGCAGCTTGGGAGAAAAAGGATTGGTGACCGATGCCTTGCAGCGAGTACTTGACGAAAACACGCGCGCGGATGGGTTACGAGTCTGCGCCTGCGGCCCGGAGCGAATGCTGGCATCGGTTTGCGAATTGGTCAGGTCCCACAATTTGAACACGGACCGCCGCATTCCGCTCGAAGTTTCGCTCGAGACCCCGATGGCATGTGGCATCGGGATATGCTTCTCATGCGTTGCGAAGATCCGCCAGTTGGACGGATCGTGGGACTATCGACGCACCTGCATCGAAGGACCAGTTTTTTGCGGGGAAGCCATCGTATGGGACTAGGGAGTACGGAACTATGGCTTGCGGCCTGCGATTGCGATCGAACGTAACCGTACACAGTCACGTTCGGCTAGGACTTCGTTGCGTTTTTCGCTTTTTTAATCAGGTGCTGAAGCCGTGATTTCGTCCGTGCGGCGGCGTTCCTGTGAATGAGGTTCGAGGCGCCGGCCTGATCGAGTTTTCTAGCAGCGAGTCGTAGCGATTCCTCAGCGGCTGCGATATTTCCCTCTTCGACCGATTTACGCACTTTTTTCACGATGGTGCGGACCTGTGTGCGATCCGCTCGGTTGCGATCCCGGCGTTCTCCGTCTTGACGTAACCGCTTCTTTGCACTTTTGGTATTTGGCATAACTACCTAATTTTCCTCAACAACCGACCGCAAAAAGGGAACACGATGACTTTTCCCGCAAACGAGCGGAGCTCGCTACGAACTTGAACCGTACAAGGGCCCCCAGCAGTCCCAGGGACGGGAAGCTACTGATTCTGTTCGATTTGCTTGAGTTTGTCTAGGCGGTCGGCGGCATCTCGAAATTGCGGGTCCATTTCCACCAAGGCCGACAGGGCGGAGAGGGCGACTTTTTCTTCCTTGAGGGCGGTAGCGAGCACTCCAAGTCGATACAGAGCCAGTTTGTGGCGGGGCAGGTCGCCGGCTCCGCGTGCCGCCTTGATCGTTTCCTGGTAGGTCCGCACGGCCCTCCCGTATTGCTTCATGTACTGCTGGCATTCCCCCAGTTCCAGCAAAGCGGTCGGTTGTTGGTCGGGACCTAGGCGGGCCGCTTCCAACAGAGGGATTGCAGCTTCGTAATTGGCGGCTCGCTTCAGTCGCATTCCCAGCTCGAGTTTCAGCCCAGCGTCGTTCGGATACCGTTCCACTCGCTGAGAATACAGGTCAAGCTCACTGCGGTTTAGTTCTTCCTTGAGCCGTTTCACGAGTTCTCGGGCCTCCTCATGGTTACCCGTTGCGACCTGTTTTTCGGCGATTGCCAAATCGGCTCGTTGCCGGAGGATCATCACATCTTCTAGTTTTTCTCGAAACTTAATATCCCCTCCTGAGGCGGCCAGGGCTTTTTCCATGACCGACTGGGCATCGCGGAACTTTCCTGCAGCCACGAGTAATTCGCTGAGCGCGACGTAGTTTTCCAATAGGGTGGGATCTTGCCGGATAGCGAGTTCTAAGGACTGCCGGGGGGTCATTTCAACTTTGGGACGCTCTGTCGAAGTGGTGACGTTCGCGGACCCGACGGCTGCATTGTCATCAGGTGGGGCAGCGGAGGCGGACGCCGCGTCGGGGACCTTCGGAATTGTGTCGGGGATCTTCGAAGGTGCGGATGGGCGTGGAGCCCCCTTGCTGGGAGGAGAGCTGCCGGTGAGTCCAACGAGCAGATCGTCCAGGTCCTGGCCGGCTGCGAACTTTTGCTTCGCCATACTTAGTTGCGAGATCATCTTGGACGCATCGCTGTTGCGGTCGATTCCCTCGATCCGATGCCAGCAGGCGATCGACTGATCAAACTGCCCCATGCGGGCCAACGAGTACGCACAATGCCGGTTGACCTCGACGTCCTTGGGGTTAACGTCCAATGCGTTCTTGAGATAACGCAATTCGACTTCGTTGAAGCGGCAGGCTCTGCAAGCGTCGGCTAGGGCACGCAACGTGGGGACGTCCCAAGGATTGAGTTTCAGTAGCTCGGTACCTTCTCGATAGACTTCGGGCCAGTCTTGGTTCGCCACGGCCTTCTTGAACCCTGACCGACCGCCAAACCCTTTGAAACTCGCTCCCTTCTTGTTGTTTTTGTATTTCCGTTGCAGGTTATCGAGCATTGCTTCGACATAGACTAGGTTACCGGGGTCCTGTCGGACGCATTCGCTGTACATATCATGCGCGTAGTCGTGATCCGGTTTGTCCTTACGAGACATCGAATTGCCCCGCTCGAAACACTGCTGCAACTGTTTGCGTTTCGCCGGTGGCATGGGATCATCAACAGGTATCGCCGACGAGCCGGTTCGTGGAGATGCTCGGTCAATCGCCATAATTCCTACCGCCTGCTTCAGATATGCTACACACCCTATCATATCCATAAGCCAGCCGACCGGAAACCAGCCACCGCGTCAACGGACGTGAACGGTGTACGGTGCTGCCGCGCGGTCACGATGGCCGGCCCGCTATAACTAAGCGGCGGTTGACTGACGGCCATGAGCGACTGAAGGGAGTTTTGGGCATGAGTGACGGTACAACTTCGGCAACGGGTAAGGTCTATCTGGTAGGGGCCGGG
>JAQCHP010000025.1 GCA_027619595.1 Planctomycetota bacterium | reverse complement strand
TGAGCAGTCTGGGAGGGTTTTGGGGACCTCTGCCTGCCGCCTCCGGGGTCTAAAATTTTTCAAAATATCCGGAATCAGGGGCGTCGCGACGATTGTGTTGGGTTCCCGACTCGTGTATACCTGAAGAGTCACGATTGTTCGTGATGAGCATGAGACAAGAGGAAATTGTAGGTCGAACAGCCTTCAGTGGTTCTTGAGGTCTCCCCAGAGTCGGTGTTTGACTCCTTTTTTTGGGGGTTCCAAACGGAGATTATGGGCGTGCTCCCAACTTTTTTGGCTCGAAGGGACGCTCTTCGGAGTGTTTCGTAGGCCGTTATGAGCGATTTTTGGAGTGTGTAGGGATGTTAAAGGGTACCATCAAGAAGGTGCTGGCGGACAAAGGGTTTGGGTTCATCCAAGGAGACAAAGATGACCTGTTTTTTCACCACTCAGCCGTCCAAGGAACGACGATTGAACAACTGAGTGAGGGTCAGTCGGTTGAATACGAGATTGGCCAGGGCAAAAAAGGCCCTTGTGCCGTGACCGTTCGACCGAACTAGCTAGACCGGTTATTTTCTAAGCCGATCCCAAGCCGTACGCAGTTTCCGCTGCGTTACGGCTGTAGGGGTCGCGGTACACTACGGCGATTGGCCTGGTGGTTCTGCCTGCGGCTCGCTTCCGATTAGGTATGCCAATAGGTCGGCAATCTGGTCTAGCTCCCAAGTGTTTAATAGGCCGACCGGCATCGACGACAGCGGAGAGAGCCCCCGCTCTTCAATGTCTTCTTTTAAGATTTCAAGCGGCCCCGCGAAAGAATTACTTGTGCGGAGGATCACTCGCTCGTCATCTTCACGCTCAATTCGTCCCAGATGTTGGAGTCCGTCAACGGTATGAATTTGAGTCGTGGCGAATTCGGGCGCTACGGTTTTCGACGGTAGGATGATCGACTCCAGGATTTCGGTAGCTTTTCGTCGCATCCCGAGATTCGTAAGGTCCGGGCCTGCGCCTCCCCCTTCATCGGATCTCCGGTGACATTGAATGCACCCGGCATCGCGGAAAATTTGTTTGCCTTGTTCGCTATTTTGTACCGACGGGACACGGTCAACTAATTGTTCAACATCCGGCAGCGTCCATTCACGCACAAACTTTCGGGATGGGGGCATTGCTTGGATCCATTGGCGAATGAGTTCAACGGCATCCGGGTCGACCGCCTTCGTTACGAGTGGTGGCATCTGACCACGGCCTCGCCGGGAAATACGTTGAAATAGAATCGATCGCTCGGGTTCACCTGGGGCAACAATCCTTGCATTTTCTACACCCAAGGTATCGTGTTGCGGGTGTTGGTCGATGATGGCCAATGAATTGGCGTCCGTAGTGATTTCTAGCTCCATTCTGGCGTTCCCGCCCCCGGTCAGGATATGACATACCGAACAATTCGTGTGCAAATAAGACCGCGCCCTGGCATCTAACGGGTGTTGCGGGTCATACGGATTGACCAATTGGGGCATCTCCGCCAGAGGTCGTGGAAAGTCACCGCCGACGATCCCCGCCCTTTTTAGCACTTCAAGCTGATTTTCTTGTTTTCCATCGTCATACTCGCAGACGCGATTCAGTTGCGGTTGGGACAGGCCCAACACGTATCCGACCTGCCGCGCATGACACGACATGCACTCGCTACGACTCGGTACATGCCAAGGACGTTTAGCGTCCGTTGATGCCTGATCCGCGATCGGTAGTTCAATTTCTGCACCGGCCATTCCGACCAGGTCTGCATCGTCTTGTTCGCGGTTCCAAAGGTAGGAATAACCAACCCACTCGTTTCGTTCTCTCAGTAGCATTCTCGTCTCAACCCGATAGGCAGGTTCTCCGTTCTGATTCGGAATGCTGAGCGTCTGCAAAATGACCGATCGGTCCGGTAGATCAAAATTTCTCGTTTCATTGAATCCCATCGTGGCACCTTCTGGCAGTGCAACGTGTCGCTCGGCTATCGCGCCATCGACCCAGCCCGGTGCGTTCACTTCGTACGGAATAACTCCGGGTTGCATTTCATGATTCTTTGTCGAAGCAAACAGGCCCGTTTCACTGAGTTTTCTGGGGAAGGGAATTTGGTTTTTCAGTGGTTCCTGAGGAATGATCCGATGGAGCCCGTTTCCATACTCAACCACCAGCAGTTCACCACTGTGTGTGACAGCGAACCCAACGATCAAAAGTGAAGTGTCGGCTAATTCTCGGTGCCACGTGATTCGGGTACCATCGTGGCGGGCGCCCCAAATCTTTCCCGTCGAGAAGTCGCCGTAGATATACGCTCCATCTAATTCTGGTAATTGGCTGCCGTAGTAAACCTCTCCGCCTGTGAGTGACCGCGACTCCTGATGGTGGTGTTCGAGAGTGGGTGGTACATACGGAGCTGGTCCAAGTTGGCGGTTGAGGTAAAAAGGGTGGTTTCCCTCGTACACGCTCCAGCCATAGTTCTCACCGCGGCGAATCAAATGCACCGTTTCCCACAGGTCTTGGCCGTTGTTTCCCACCCAAATTTGGCCGGTCTTGCGATCGGTACACATTCGCCAGGGGTTGCGGAGCCCGATGGCCCACAACTCGCCTCGCGCTCCTGGCACTGTCAGGAATGGATTGTCGGGAGGGATTGAATACGGTTTGTCCTCGGTTGGGTGGTCGACATCAATTCTTAGGACCCCACCCAGTAAATTTGTCACATCTTGTGCTGACAGCCAAGCGTCAGAATCGCTGGTTCCATCACCGCTTGTGACATAGAGCATTCCATCGTGACCAAAGCTAAGTGCAACACCGTTGTGCCCATTGGATTTCCACTCAATAATGATCAATTCCGAGGCGGGGTCAATCTTTCCAGTTGGATCAACCGTGTAACGCGCGATTCGGTCGACTCGGTCGTTCCCTTTGTCGATGGGTCCGTTGCTTCCCAAGTAAACGTAGCCATTCTCCTGATATTGGGGATGAAACGTCAGGCTATAGACGAGCCAGCTGGGGATTTCCAAAAGTTTCTCGGCCTCTGTGGCCAGAGGGTTGTTATCAGGTACTCGCACGAGTGTCGATAATTGTCCTTCACCCTGGGTCAGGATCACCAAGAGAGCCTGGCGTCCGGGCTCCGCGGCGGCGTAAATGGTTGAATTCCATTCAATTTTCGTTGGCCATTTTTCCGTGGTGTAGGGGAGTGGCGGTTCCGGGGATCCCTCGACCCGCAAGGTTGTAAGTGGGATTCGTTCGGTGCTAGAAAACGGTGCACTGGGCAGTTCTCCCAGGACGAAGTTTCCAGTTGCCAAAACGAACCAGAGGGTCAATGCGGTTGGGGTGCTGTAGAAGGTGGGCATGTCTTGAGGATTGCTTGGGGGCTGCTGTCGGTAGAAAGGAAACATTCAGGGGGTAGTTAAGAGTTTTTCAGCCGTAGTTGGTCGAAGGAGCAGATTCATGCTAGATATTAGGCCGTTCTGTTCCGAAAGGCAGTATAGTCCGAATCTGCTCCGTCGTCGGGGCTGGACCATTTGCAGTCCTTCTGATTTGCCTCACCTAGCCAGCTTTTCCCGCCAGGAAAGCGACAATACCGGGATTTCGGCCAACGCGTGCCGTTGCGTGGAAAGCGTGCCCGTTTCGTTTTTGGCATAAGCGATATCATTGCAGCGACTAATGGTCCATTCAGCATAGGGCCGCTCCTCGAGGGTTAACTTGCCGGCCGCCGCTGAACCCTGCGTGACGACACGTAAATACCAGCCTGTCCGTCCCGTGACGATTACTCTTTTTGGCAAGTCCGACCGATTCCATCGCCGTCCCAATTTCCAACAAGGCTGTCGCGGCTGTGACACCTGCATCCACACGTTGCCCAGTCGCCAGATATCCCCAAGGCAGACGTCGTCTTCGGTGAGTCCCAGGATTGACAGGTTTTCGCCGAAAGCGCCGTACGGAAGAACGCCGACATTCCATTCGATTTGCCATGGAGCGTAATGGTCGAGCGAATACGCCAACACGGCCTTATCAATACCGCCGTGGTGCTCCAGGTCAGCGGAGCCATCGCCTTCGATATGGTCGTGATGGAATTGTACTGGCCCCACGACGGGGTGTTTGAAGAACGCTGTTCGCCACAAGGGATCATTCGGGGCCCCGATGTTCGAGTCGGCCGCGCTAGATGGAGGCGTCTCCGAATCGGTTGCAGCGTAGGTATGTGGGAGACCGACCTGGATGGAAGATACGGTTCCAATATTCTTCATCACATTTTCCTCGCTGGATTTCCGTGTTCTGGTGCACGTCGTCAAGGCACATTCAAGATTTTACTAGGATGGCACGCGTTGGGCACACCGATCGTAGCTGCTACCCGATGATGTCACACTCGATTTGAGTTACAGTTTCGTCTCACGGCAAACACGGTGAGGTGCCCGACCTAGGGAAGCGATTGTGGTGCGGAATGAGCCGCCGAAGGCAAAATGAAAGGATATGTAAGCGGATATGGGCGCACAAGAAGACAAGCACACGGGCAGTTCCCTGCATTTCTAAATTATGGCCGGGCTGCTCGTGGGAGCGACGGCCGGATTATTGGCAAATCAATTTGTTCCGCGGCAGCTGGACGGGTCAGTTGCCCCTGGTTTGCTCTGGATCGCCAAGAATATAGCAGAACCGCTGGGGCAGGTATTTCTTCGTCTGATCTTTATGGTCGTTGTTCCCCTTGTTTTCAGCGCTTTGGCGCTAGGGGTAGCGCAGATTGGTGATGTGCGGCGACTCGGCCGGATGGGTGTCAATACGTTGCTCTTAACGCTGGTCTTTTCGGGAGCATCGGTCGCCATTGGATTGGGACTTGCGAATGGAGTTCAACCTGGCTTGCGCTTGTCGGCTGAGAAACGCGCCGAATTGCGAGAAAGCTTTTCGTCTGCTGCCGCAACCGCCGTGGATCAAGCCAAGCGCGCCAAGTCGGTGCGTGACACATTGTTAGACATTATTCCCAAGAACCCACTGCAAGAGATGGTCGGTTCGTTGGATGGCAGTTCTCCCGGCGGTGGAATGTTGGCCGTCATGTTCTTCTCGTTGGTGGTTGGTGTTTCAATGGCTACCATCCCAGAACGTGCTGCGCCGCTCATGAGTTGCCTTGAGTCCATCTTTGAAGTGTCGATGGTAATCATCGGATTTGCCATGCGACTAGCTCCTTTCGGAGTGGCTGGTTTGATGTTTTCGGTAACGGCGCTTTTGGGATTAGATATCGTTACGACGTTGTTTTGGTATGTGGTGGTAGTCGTACTCGGTCTGGCCGCTCATTTACTGATCGTCTATTCCGTCATGTTGTACGTTGTAGCCAAAACGTCGCCACGAGATTTCTTCGGTAGCATTTCCGAGGTGATCTTGACCGCATTTGCCACGTCTTCGTCGAGCGTTACGTTACCGACGGCATTGCGGGTTGCCGAGCAGGACCTCAAGCTGCGAACCGATGTGAGTCGATTTGTGTTGACTGTTGGCGCTACCGCCAATCAAAACGGCACCGCCTTGTACGAAGGGGTTACGGTGCTTTTTCTGGCGCAGGTATTCGGGGTCGACTTGACGCTCACGCAACAAGTTTCCGTCGTACTGATGTCTGTACTGGCAGGGATTGGCACGGCCGGGGTTCCCGGAGGTTCATTGCCGCTCGTTGTGTTGGTGCTTCAGTCGGTCGGTGTTCCGGGTGAAGGTATTGGAATCATCTTGGGCGTGGATCGGTTGCTCGACATGTGTCGCACGACAGTGAACGTGGTCGGTGACTTAGTGGTAGCCACATGTGTCAACCGGCTTGAGGTCGCAAGGGCGTCGTAGTCGCTACCTACGCCGGAGAGTTAGTGCTTAACGACGGCGTCGGCTTCGATTTCAATCAATGCTTTGGCGTCGATCAATCTTGGCACTTCCACAATGGTTGTTGCAGGACGGATTTCACCAAAAACACGCCCGTGGACGGTCGCAACCTCTTCCCAACGCTGTACGTCCGTGACATACATTCGCGTCCGAATGACATCCTGCAGTTGGCCGCCCAACGCCTCGATCGCCGCTTGGATGATCGCTAAAGAGCGAGCAGTTTGTTCCGACAAAGATTCGCTGTAATTGCCATCGGAATTGACGCCAACGGTCC
The DNA here is from genome assembly GCA_027619595.1 of Planctomycetota bacterium. Taxonomy (GTDB): domain Bacteria; phylum Planctomycetota; class Planctomycetia; order Pirellulales; family Pirellulaceae; genus JAQCHP01. Next base: position 38,585 of record JAQCHP010000025.1, on the reverse strand, counting down.
CTGTCACAGCGATCCAATCGCCGCTGCGAACGGCGCGGCTGTACCCCATAAGTGGTTCCCATTTGGATCCACTGCTTGCGCATTTTCTTCCATACCGGTCGGACACAGTAATTTCGACGTTCGACATTGGATTTGATTCCTGAGATGAGAGTTGAGTTGGATTAGCATCGTATCAGATCGTCGCGTCAATTGAAGCAGGCTTGCGCCTTGGACGCGAATTTAGCGTTTTTCCGGGGACCAATCGAGGGAAAATGACCTAAATTCCTTCAGTTGCCTTTTTCGGTTTATTGCGTACCGTTCTAGGTCGGTTTGTAGCGCGGACTGCAGGAAGCCTCAGGAAGTGCTGAAGGTCGCATCTTGTTCGAATGGAAACATCGGGCGTCGTCGTTTTTGAAAACTGAGTCTCGTCATATCAGCACACGTCACGCCGGGAGTGTCGACTCGTATGAAGTGTTGACATACCGCCTCATATGCCGCGATAGGTGCATTAACGCCTTTGGCTACAAGTATTTGAAATTCTAGTGGATCGAGTCCACAACTGACGATCTGCTGGAGGCTAAATGGAACCATACGTCGGGACGTTACCATGATTGTCATGCCTGCGGTCGTACGAAGAATCGCCGTGGAGCCCTGGTCAAACGAAGTAATACCGCCATGCCGTGCGAACGGTTCTGAAAATCGTCCGTCGTGCAACGAGACAATTTGATACTCGCCTGCAAGGGGTCTCCCGTGACGATCGTCTGTTTTACCGCCGATTGCCGCGCAAATTGTTTGGCCGATGCCGGCATCGCGTGCCTGTTGTACAACTTCCGGGTCGTAAAGGCAGACAAATACACGTGGAATATCTCGACGAAAAAGCTCTTCGGCAAGGTGCGTTGCATCGGCCGGAGATCCGCCGCCTACATTGTCGCCCATGTCGAGCAAACACACTCTTCCTTTGAGGGCGGCTGCCTGATCAACTGCCGAGGAAATTGACAGAAACGAGCCAACCAGCTGCGCGCGATAGGACCACATTGTGGCTGCAAGATCATTGGCCAAGTTGACCGCCAATTGCCGGTCGCCATCACAAACGACCAAGGTACTCGATCCCATTTCCTTCACATCAGCATAGGGGAAACCCAATATTAAGCTATTTGCCACGACGCTCGGATGTAACAGCATCTCATCCGCAAGACGTAGTAGTTCGACGCAGGGAAATTCCCCCGTATGCTGGCGTTCAATTCCGATAGCCATCGGTGGAAAGGCCGCCGCCATCACGGGTTGGATTTCGTTGCGAAGGGTACTTGCTAGGATTCCGGCGGCCTGGCGGCCTCGCAGTCGTTGGTCAACGTGCGGGTTCGTACGGTAGGCGATCAGGGCATTACACGAGTCGACCATCGCCTGCGACACGTTGGCGTGCGGGTCTAAGGTTCCAACGATGGGAAAGTCAGAACCAAATCGTTGCCGCAAAAGGCTTAACCAATGACCGTCTGCATCCGGGTATTTTTCGCTGACGGTTGCTCCATGGGGTGCTACCAAAAGTCCGTCCAGGGATCCCGCCCGACTGCAAGAATCAAGCATCATGGAAAGCAGTTCGTCAAAAGCATTCGCTGCAATGACGCCGTAGGGAAACGCCCGTGCGGCAAAAATCGGGACAGCTTCCATGTCATGTTCGGCGAGACCCTCGAAGAACCCTCCGACTTCATGGTGAGCCGTCTCGAGCCGGTTCCGGACTTCGTCGCCCGTTACCAAAAGATCTTCTTGGAATTGTTCGAGATGAGTACGCTCGTGCAGGAACGTATTGGACTCCTGCAGCAATGCGACAATTCCGACTCGGAGACGGCGGGAAGAACGCTGAGACATCGATAGTTCCTTGAAGAAGCCTTGAATTTACCCTATTGGAACGATAACGTGATGGGTCCGGAAGACGGTGAAATGCAGAGATTTAGTAATTTTTCTGCGATTGCCCATCAGGTTGGGTCCGGCTTGTTCAGCGACTTTGGCCTTAGAATAGCGAGATATGTTTTATGTCAAATGCGATTACCTTGCCTAGGATGCGAGAGACTTTGTACAGCGCCGTCGTGGCAGACGCGCTCGATCAGTTGGGTTTCCCCCATCAATCTCCTCGTGTGGCATTTCCGGCCCAAACGGTCGATCAAATCCTTATTGGACGATGCAAGACGACTTTATGGGCGGACATGGCCCATGTAGATCCTAGCCCCTACGAACTTGAGTTAAAGGCAGTTGACTCGTGTCGCCCGGACGATGTTTTCATTTGTGCAGCAGGCGGGTCGACTCGCTCTGGAATTTGGGGCGAACTGTTAAGCACCGCTGCCCGCAACAGCGGTTGTATCGGGGCGATTGTCGATGGTGCGGTACGTGACACCAAGAAGATGGCCGCGATGCAGTTTCCTGTATACGCTCGCGGCCGTTGTATCTACGACAGTCAAAACCGTCAACGCGTTGTTGACGTTGACGTGCCGATAGAAATCGATGGAGTTTTGTTCGAGCCCGGATCGCTCGTAGTTGCCGATGCCGATGGAGTCGTTGTCATTCCACTGCAGGTCGAACAGCAAGCCATAGCAAAGGCGTGGGAAAAAGTACACGCTGAAAATGAAACGCGTGATGCTATCGCAGCTGGTATGAAAGCCGTCGCCGCTTATGAGAAATTCGGTGTGCTATAGATCGCCTTGTCTAACACTTTGAAGAAAGTTTGCTATGTCAGATCAAATTGAAGGCAACTATCAACGGGTTGCCGATGTTAGCCAGAACACCCACTTCCTGCGTGGCACCGGCATCGAAGTCATACACGCGGTGTCGTCGGCGCTCGTTCCCGAACATGTATTGTTTGACTTTGATGGAACGCTCAGTCTCATCCGCGAGGGGTGGCCTGAAGTCATGATTCCGATGATGGTCGATGTGTTGCTCGGTACGGGAACGAGGGAGTCGGCCGAAACTGTCCAGCAGATTGCGCATCAGTTTGTCATGGAATTGAACGGAAAACAGACGATTTATCAAATGATCCGACTTGCCGAGGAAGTATCGAAACGCGGAGGCACCCCTCAAGATCCGCAAGTATACAAGCAGAAATACCACGATCTGTTGATGGAACGCATTAACGTGCGCCGAGCAGGGCTCGCCGAGGGGACGATCCAACCTCAAGAAATGACAGTGCCCGGAACCTTTGCGTTGCTCGACGCATTGCAACATCGGGGCGCAAGACTCTATCTCGCAAGTGGCACGGACGAAGCCTATGTGAAGGAAGAGGTCGCCCTATTGCAACTCGATCGCTATTTTGGTCAGCATGTCTACGGGGCCCAAACAGACTACCGCTCGTTCTCCAAAGCTCAAGTTATTGAACGAATTCTGTCGACCCACAAGGTTGATGGATCGCGACTCGTGGGTTTTGGCGACGGCTACGTGGAGATTCAAAATGTGAAGGCCGTCGGAGGTACAGCCATTGCCGTGGCGAGCGACGAAGCAAATCGAAGTGGTAAACCTGATCCGTGGAAACGTGATCGGCTCATCGGCGTCGGCGCGGATCTCGTGATTCCCGATTATCAAGATGCGCAGGCCCTGGTTGACTACCTGTGGTCGGCTGAAAAGGACGCTGGCACAAAGAAATTGCCGTAACCGGGTTCGACGTCAATTTGAATGGGAGTCCAACCGGCAGGATCTCCGTCGGCTTGTACCGGTGCTGCCACGTCCGATTCGATGAGCACCCGCTTGCCTCGCAATTTCACTACGTCCGACGTGTGCTCGTGTTGCCCACGTTGCATCAGGTATAAATAGCGCATCACGTGCCATAGCGATCCTTTTTGAAATACACGTACATCCAACCAGCCATCATTTCCGCGGGCGGTTGGCACCATGTTGAGGCCCAACGCGTAGATGGGGAGATTGGCTACGACCACAATACGCCCCACAACGGCAGTTGGTTGATCGTCGATAATAACTCGGAGTTCTGGATAGCTGTGAGCGAGTATGGTGGAAAGGATGGGTTGGATGTACTGTGCACGCGTTATGTGCCCCTTGCGACGAAGATGAGCCCGATGGATGACGTCGGCATCAAATCCGACGCTGGCCATCACGGTGAATCGATGATCACCCAAGCGGGCAGCGTCGAGTTGGCATAGGCGTCTCAACGCGATCATGTCCGCCACTGCGCTTCCTGAACGTGGTATACCCAGGTAACGAGCGACCAAGTTCTCGGTTCCCAACGGCAAGATGGCGACCGGAACACCGGGATAGCGCGTGGCAACGTCGAGCAGCGTGCCATCGCCACCCGCTGCGACGATCCCTCGCAAGTGTGGCCGCAATCTAGGGTCGGAGATTACTTGCTGTGCACTCGCACGATCGGTGAAGATCTGAGTGCGCAGGCCGTATTTTTCTAGGCCCCGCGTCAATTCTTCCAGGAGGCCCGTCTGCCCTCCCGCACCCGACATGGTATTGTGTTGAACGGCAATCCAAGGAGATTCCGTCATAGCGAATACTGCTCGAATTCCCAACCGATAGGGCACCCCACCCATGAACGACAATGGCGGTTACGAATTGAGAGTCACGCTGGAATCATCCGCAACGTTGACCCAAACGTGGACATGGGGCGCGCCGCGAAAAAACCAAACAAACGATGGGCCTTCCAGTCGCCAGTTGTCCCAGACGGAGTCGTTGCCGATGTCAGGTTCCTGGAAAAACGTCAAATGGCAGGCATCCAAGCCGCCTTGGGACGTAAGGCACGATATTACCTCGTCGCGGTCGGATTGACGATACGGTTCAATCAACAAGTCGAGCACCAGTTGCATTTCGGACTTCTGGTCACTCGACAGCTCTTTAACGGCAATTCCGGAAAATTTTCCTTGGGTACCTTGGAACGGCACCTCCTTCTCGTCCGGAGATTTACTGGCCAAAGCCAATTTGCGTTGGGAACCATCTAACATCGAATAGACGCGATTCGCAGCCACAGCTTGGTGCCAAAAGACGTTGCCCGGATGATCTGCTGATTCGTTAAAGTTTCCGGGATCGTGACCATAAAAGATGGGGCCACCAAACGCGACGTGATCCGCAGAATTGCCGTCGCAGCGGATGGTCATGTGTCGGCCGGTAAGTACGAATTCAAACTGCGACGTTCCCGGCGTGCCAAAGATGGCCACACTTTGCTCATGCCCCCACCCCCCTGCATCGTCATTCAACTGACGATCAAACCGCGGGTACCAGTCGGGACGAATAATTCCCTCAAAAACTTTTCGGATCAGTGCTTGTTGTTCGGAACTATAAAATTCGCTCTGCACTTCGGGTTCGCTGATTTGCCAGTTGTTCGCGATGTGGGTCCTCAACAAACCGCGTTCCGCATCCATATGATCCCAAGCGAAGCATATCTTTTGCCTCTGAGCCTCCGAAAGTGAGGCAAACAGGTGCTCGACGGCGTTTTCGGCGGTGCCAACCTTCCCTGCAATCAGTTCTTCGGCGCGGACTCGTTGAGCGGAACCTAGCCAGGGTAACGCTGTAGAGGCTCCAATCGCTCCCCCAACCGCCAAAAAATTACGACGATTGACCCGACTGTCGCTGGCTGGAATCATGACAAACTCCAAAGATAGTTGCGAATGGACTCAACTCGACACGCTGACGCTTGCAGTTTCTCTCAGCGGTCAGTTCTTTCTTCTGATACGGTACAACGGCTCCCCCGTCCCCTGCAATGGCGTACCGTGCGCCAGCTGGGTTGAAGTTCAAGCTCGCTTACGGAGCCTTTGGCAAATTGGACAAAAGAACGTCGAACGTTGGGACTGCGTGATCCGTCGGACCGTACCCCTCCGGCAGACAAGGCACTGGTTTTCACTTTTTTGATAGACCCGATGGTGATTCTGGTAGCTCCCCTGTTGGTTGAGTGCATTGCGATAGGTGCCGTCGCCGAGAGTCGAGCCTTCGTATCGAATCGCCTCGGTCAGTACAAATTGCATGGCCGCATGGAGCCGTTTCCAGCCAGCAGCCTTGATGTCCGAGCAGGAAACGGCGGGGTGAATTTGGGCGACAAACAGTATTTCCGAAGCATATAAGTTGCCGATGCCTGCTAGTCGACCTTGGTCCAAGAGAGCAACCTTGATCGGACTACGACTTGTGGCGAACCGTTGCGAAAGATCACTTACGCTGATGTCCAAAGCGTCGGGACCAAGTCGATGAGGTCCCAACTCCTTTGCCTGTCCCTCAGGATCCAGAACGCGAACCGACCCCAAACCGCGGCGATCCCAGAAGATGATTTGCGATTCGAGGCTGGTGGCCAAATGACTGTGTCTCAAGTGAATGGCCACGCGAACATGCTCTTCGTCGGGCGGAGCGTTGAGCAAGACCAGGCCGGTCATGCGCGGCTCAAAAATAATTGCGTCACCCGTCGCCAAGACGGCCAGAACACGTTTTCCTCGTCGGCCCACGCTGGTAATCGTTTGACCGACGATTTGCCGTCGCATTTTCCGTGCGTCGGGTTGAATTCGGATCGGCTTGCAAGTTCCTTGAGGGACGTGTAGTTCCGTGATGACGCTTCCGACAACATGGGCGATCCCACGCCGCATGGTTTCGACTTCGGGCAATTCAGGCATTGGATCTCCCCGGGAAAAGAAGTCCTATCTTCGTGGTAGGTGTTTGACGGCGGATGTGGTCAAATCGGCCGGTGCTTGATACCATAGGGCTTATGAACCCAACTGCAAATTACCTTGCCCCGGCGGCCGGAACAGTTCCCAATATTGAGGGACGCTTCGGTCAATTTGGCGGCCGCTATGTGCCCGAAACATTAATTTTCGCCTTGGACGAATTGACCGCTGCTTACGCAGAGGCCAAAGCCGATCCCGAATTCCAGCGAGAGCTGAATGATCTGTGGCAGAACTATGTCGGCAGGCCCTCCCCCCTCTACTTTGCCGCTAGGCTCACTCAAGCCGTAGGTGGAGCTCAAATTTGGCTCAAACGGGAAGATCTCAATCACACCGGCGCCCATAAAATCAATAACACGTTGGGTCAGGCATTGCTCACCCTGCGGATGGGAAAGACTCGGGTTATCGCAGAAACAGGTGCCGGTCAACATGGAGTTGCGACAGCTACCGCGTGTGCTCGATTCGGACTCCCTTGCGTTGTCTATATGGGCGAAGAAGATATTCGGCGCCAGGCTCCCAATGTCTTCAGTATGAAATTGCTTGGCGCCGAGGTGCGTCCCGTGACCAGTGGCTCTCGAACACTTCGGGATGCCATCAACGAAGCGATGCGCGACTGGATGTCCAGCGTCGAGCAGACGCACTACATCATCGGATCGGTCGTTGGGCCGCACCCCTTTCCCATGATTGTACGGGACTTCCAATCGGTCATTGGTCGCGAAGCACGCGAACAGTCGATCGAGCGGATTGGTCGCTTGCCCGATGCGGTTGTCGCCTGTGTTGGTGGAGGTAGCAACGCGGCCGGGATGTTTTATCCATTCATCGAAGATACCGGTGTTGCCTTGTATGGCATCGAAGCTGGAGGGCGTGGACCAACCCCGGGCGATCACGCGTCACCCCTTAGCTACGGTTCGCCCGGCATCCTCCACGGCAGTTACAGCTACGTCATGCAGGATGAAGATGGGCAAACATGCGACGTACACTCCATGAGTGCTGGACTTGATTATCCGGGTGTTGGTCCCGAGCATAGCTACTGGAAGTCAGTCGGTCGAGTTGAGTATCGCTATTGTGAAGATACCGATGCCATGCGGGCCTTTGATCTGCTGGCGCAGACCGAAGGAATTTTACCGGCACTCGAGTCGGCCCACGCCATATCGCAAGCCATGCGCATTGCCGCCGAGCGCAAGCCAACCGAAAATGTCGTCGTCTGCCTATCTGGTCGGGGAGATAAGGACGCGGGTGAAGTTGCCCGACTACGTGCCGAGGGTAAGTGGCCCAATAGTCAGTGCGCCCCATAGAACGGGCCTGCCGCCATGCCGTGGTGGGAATCAATCTTTGTCCTTATCCACATTTTGGGCAGCTAACCAGGGATTTTCCGCGACTTTATTCCGTTGAGCTGTCACCAATGCTCTAACGTTGACTCCGAGGGGCAAAGCCCCGCCGTTTGCATAGCCCAGTCCATCGGACTGGGTATGAGGAGATCCGAAAACCGTTAGGGCCATCGGCCCGGCACTTTCTTTGTTGGGAGGCTCTACCAACGGTCGGTCTCGCATTGCTTTAACTTCAATCGGTTGCATCGCCGGCCAGCAGGAAGAAATGGTCGCAATAGACAGCGGTTGAATCCATCGACCGCAGTAGAGGCCAGCGATCGGGCTGTTGTACGACGGACTTCTAGTCCGTCGAAGATCACCTTCGATCACCATCGCTCCGAAACGAAAGAATTCGACGGACTGGAAGTCCGTCGTACCGAGAGCGCACAGTTGTACGATGGACTTCTAGTCCGTCGATGCAACGACAAGAAGAGCCGACGGACTGGAAGTCCATCGTACACAGATCGTACAGCATTCAGGATTCAGGCCGGTTTTTAGCTACCGGGCCGCAGGAATTGATAGTACAATGGGGCGAGTCGCAATTTAGCCGCTCCCTGAGACCACTCCCATGTCCGCCGCACGCCTCGTCCTCCTCCTCGCCCCCAGCGTTGGCCGTGCCAACCAGTGGTCGGGGATTTCCAGCGACTGGTTTCGTCATTCTCTTGGACAATTGCTGGTGGTGGCCAGCCCGATGCCACGGAAGACGCCTTCTTTACCAACGACGCTGGTTCTGGCATTCCACTGGCCGTCACCAATGTCCAGTTGTCGGCGAGTACGACAATCCGAGGTCTGTTCGTCAACAGCCCTACGACGAAGCAATACACGTTTACCGGCGCCAATGGGGCGGTGCTTAACGCGACCCAGCAGATGGATTTCAGAAACGGCGACCTTCAAGCACTCAATGTCCACACCATTGCGAGCCTCGGGCTCAACACGCCTGACGTGGACGTCTTCGACAACGCCATCCTGTCGCTCAACAACGCGACGGTTACGACGAACACTCTCAGTGTGGTGAACGATGGCTTCGTCGAGGTGAACAGTGGTTCGAGCGTTCAGACCCTCACCTATTCATTCAACGACGCGGCGGGCCTGGTGCGGGTTAACAGCGGCGGCGAGCTGCGCATCGCCGGCGACACGACGCTCGTCCGCGGCACGACCTTCATTAACTCCGGCGGGGAGCTCAACGCCTTGTCGGGAGTCGACCTCGAGTATAACGGCACGGCCCTGTTGGAGTTCGTCGACTCGCATGCCGTCGACGACGGCGTCCACCTGAAGGCGACCGGCGGGGGCGACATCACGGCCGGCTCGTTTATCGACGTCGGTAACAACGCCGTCGGCTCGCTGACCGTTACCGGGGCCGGCTCGACCCTAACGGCGATTAGCAATGTTAGCGACTGGGGGGCAGGCTCGTCCGGCAATGCGACCGTCACGGTTGCGAACTCGGGCCTCGCAACGGTTAGCCAGCTTCGCGCCGGCACGGGGAACGCGACGTTTGTCGGGAACGTCACCAACAGCGGAACATTCCGCACGACGTCGACCTTTCGCATGGGGGGCGGCTCGACGATTCGCACCGTCTCGCTCGACGCTGCTTGTGGACGTGGGAGTCGTGTCCAGGACCATCACATCTGGATTCATATTCAGTAACAACACCACCACGCCCATCCGCAACGGCGGGAGCTTTTCTACCCCCTCCTACTTCGATCTGGGCAATGCCACGCTTGACATGAACAATGGCATCCTGGAGGTCGGCACGAACGGCGGCCCGATCAGTGACTGGGGCGGCAGCGCCACAACAACCACGGCGACACTCACGAACAACTCGTTGGCGACATTCCGCTCGGGGCTCCGGATGGGCGTCTTCGGTGGCGGCGGGACGACCAACGCCACCATCAGCGGCGGGGCTCGGCTCGTGTCGCACGATTCGCTAGTCACCGGCGGAGAGGCGGCGTCGAACGTCACGCTCAATGTCACGGGCGGCCGCGTGGATTCGGATGGACTGATCACCCTGCAGCGCGGCACGACCACAACCGTTTCATCAGCCGGTCTGATGGAAGGGCAGGACATCACGCTCGGTTCGAGCGGCGGGACGACGATCACCACGGTGACCGGCGTCGACTCCCTGCTCAAAGCTCGTGGTGCGTTGACCGCCGGCCGCAGCAGCATTGAAACGAACGTCGGTCAGTCGATCGTCAACAACGCACTTGTCGAAGCCATTTTCGGCAGCCAAATCCGCTCTGATCTTACGAACGCCGGGACTCTGAACTTGTTTGGCTCCACCATCACCCGCGGCCTCACGTTACAGTCGGGCTCCGTCATGAACGTAGAAGAAGCCGCGGTCGGTTCGCTCACCCAGCAAGCGGGCGCCGACATCCGTTTCGGTCTTCTCAGCGCCAGCGACTTCGGAAAGCTCACGGTAACCGGCGCGGCAAACCTCGCTGGCAACTTCGTGGTGACGCTTGACAGCAACTTCACGCCAACTGCAGGGATGACGTTCCCGATCTTCACGGCGAGCTCGATCGTCGGCGAGCCCAACTTCGACTTTTCGGCGGCAACGTTACCAAGCGGCCTTGGTTGGGCGGTCGACTTCCAACCGACAAGCCTGGGGCTCGCAGTGATACCGGTTTTCGTCCTTCACGGGGACTACAACCAAGACGATGTCGTCGACGCGGAGGACTACACTGTGTGGCGAGATGCGCTCGGCAGTTCTGTCACACTTCCCAACGACTCGACACCAGGAGCCGTGACCCAAGCGGATTACGTTGTCTGGAAAAACAACTTTGGCCAATCGGGCAACATGAATCTCCTCGCCGCAACAGCGAGCGTCCCCGAACCGACGAGCATGGTGCTGCTCCTCGCGCTCTTCGCTTCTTGCGGGATCGCCACGCGATCCACGGTGCGCTGTCCAAACACTTAACCGCCGGCAAAGATTTACAACTCAAGTTGCAGCCAGTATCTTGCAACCACCTAACTGATACCAATACTGATAGGAACTTCGATTCCGACTGAGTCTGCCAAGGGAAACTCGCTCGGTGGGATTGAATTGATACTTGCCGGGATGGTCGACACGGCGGAACGCAAATGGCCGGGCCTTCGGCCCTCCGATTCGCATTCCCAATCGGACCCAGGCCTTCGGCCTGGGCTGGGCAAACGACTGGGCCGTTGGCCCGAAGCTGGCCCTGCGATTACGTCGGCGTGTAAAGTGTCGGCTACGCGAAGCCAACATGACGATACCAGCGACGCAAGTATCGGTACTTGGGTCGCTCGCTTCCGTGACGCATACCGCCGGCAGAGGTAGGTTTTGACCAACGTCAGTTTGTGATAATTCGAATTGCAGGCATTGGATGCAGCGGCCTGCTCAATGAAATCCCGCCAATTGCAGGAGGTGTTTTTTAACTCGGGCAGCTTTGTGACTTCCCACCAATTCCAACGGGACTGGCGACAGTTTCCCGTCGAAACAAGTCTCTAAGAATTCCACCATCCCAGTTGGACTAATTTCATCGGCAGCTAAGTTCATCGGCACGGCAGTCAATAGCCCGACAACTTAGCCGCGTGTTACTGCGGCGAGTTTCTGCATCTTGGACGCGTTGCCCGCCTGTCCAAACGCCACCATGCGAGCCATGCAAACCTTCTTCATGGCGTCACGTGCGGGCTTCATATAGTCGCGGGGATCGAACTTTTCCGGGTGCTTCGCGAAGATTTCCCGAATCGCTCCTGTGATCGCCAGCCGATTGTCCGTGTCGACATTGATCTTTCGTACGCCGTGCTGGATTCCACGTTGGATTTCGGCAACAGGGACGCCCCAAGTTTGCTTGATCTTGCCGCCGTATTGGTTAATGATGTCTTGTAGTTCTTGCGGCACGGAGGAACTGCCATGCATCACGAGGTGCGTATTGGGTAGGCGGCGGTGAATCTGTTCAATCCGGTCCATGGCGAGCACTTCGCCGTCGGGCTTGCGATCGAATTTGTAGGCTCCATGGCTGGTACCAATGGCGACCGCGAGGGCATCTACGTTCGTCTCTTTTACAAACCGCTCGGCTTCTTCTGGATCGGTAAGCAACTGTTCACGCGATAAGACGCCTTCCGCACCGTGACCGTCCTCTTTCTCGCCATGTCCTGTCACCAATGAACCCAGGCAGCCGAGTTCGCCTTCGACCGAAACACCCTTAGGATGCGCCATATTTACGACGTCACGAGTTACACGTACATTGTATTCGTAATTCGCGGGAGTCTTGGCGTCCTCTTCGAGCGACCCGTCCATCATGACCGACGTAAATCCATTTTGAATGGCACTTAAGCAGGTCTCAACGCTGTTCCCGTGATCCTGATGCATCGTGATCGGTAGATGCGGATACAATTCGGCTGCCGCAAGCATGAGGTGTCGGAGGTACGCATCTTGCGAATACTTGCGCGCTCCACGTGATGCTTGAATGATGACCGGGGAATCGGTTTCGTGGGCCGCTTCCATGATCGATTGAATCTGTTCCATGTTGTTGACATTAAACGCCGCAACGCCGTAACCATTTTCGGCAGCATGGTCCAACAGAATTCGCAGTGGCAAGAGAGCCATTAGATTGTTCCCTAAAGAAATGTTGTTGTGACTTGAGGCCGCTTTCGTACCTTGAGACCCCGTCCCTAGCGCGGCATTATCGCTAGTTTAGGTCATGCATATCCTCGGACTCCTTAGTCGAGTCTTAGTGATTGTAACGATTTTTTGCGGGGTTGAATGCTACGGAAATTCGGTATTCGAAGGTGCAGTTGTCATTCCCAAAGGGAAAAGATCGTCGCGCTGGGTCTGGGCCAGCCGAATCAGGACGAGACGCTGTCGCCGTTGTCCGGATGTCTCATCGGTGAAAAAGGCTCGTCCCAGTCCCTTCGTATCTTCCGTACACGTCATCAATAGCGATTCGCCCGGCGAAAGCCGAATTTCCCAGCGAAGTTCTGGGAAATGTCGTTTGTCGGCCGAATTCTCCGTGCGGATCGAAGCACCGTCCCCCGGAACGAATCTTTGGCGAGGTTGACCATGGCTGACTACCGGTTCAATCGTGAGGTCCAAATCGCTATCGTTTCGCGGGAAAGGTTTTGCAATCAATAAACATTGTGCTTGCGCCAACGTTTCACCCACGAGCGACCCGTTCGCAGTGAGACGTAAGTACTGCAATTGTTCGTGATTTTCTGGCGACGCGATTTCAAATGGAACGCCTCGGCGTCGGCTGAGCGTTTGCGGAGTTGTCACAAAGCTGTCCCCTTGCCGTACCGTGCTCGGCGGCTGCCCGACCTCCGCGTCCAAATGTCTTGTAAGCAAAGGGGGTAACTGCGACCCAACGATTCCGATGCGGAATCCATTCGACTCCAATCGCCGTCGAGTGTCGGTATCAATCCGCTGTTCGTCGACTTGCTGCCAAAAGTCCTCGGATTTGATATCTCCTAAAGGGAGTCGAAATGTTACCGTCTCCAACACGACGCTATCGGCGGATAACTTGCTAGCCGGCAACTCGGAAGGTTCCTCGGGGAGCCTTGTGTGCCACGCGGCGCATCCCCCCGCCCATAGGAGCCATCCTATGCAGAGCCAGCGAACTGGGTGGGAATGAACATGTTGCATCTCGTCGGCCTCGACCAAAGGGACCGGGGGTGTTGATAACGGAATTGATCCGGTGCGTCAATGCATTCCTCCAGCATTCTTAAGGCACGCAGAACGTCAGGGGCTGCTAGCCAACCTGAGACAATGCAAGTTTTTCGCCATAGCGACGGAGCACCATGGCTCGCAGACGCTCAAAACCTGCTTGTTGAAGTTCTGGGTCGGCCTGAATGATGTCGCTAGCAGCCAGTCGCGTTTCCTGCAGGGTCTGATCGTCTTCGCGCAGGTCGGCGATCCGCAGCGGGGCCATGCCATGCTGTCGTGTTCCGAACAAGTCGCCCGGTCCACGTAGTTGAAGATCAATTTCCGCTAGTTCGAAACCGTCATTTGTTCGCACAAAGGCTTCGAGTCGCTGCCGTCCTTCGTCCGAAACGTCTCCCGTGAAGGCACACACATACCCGGAAAACGGGCCCCGTGACACACGCCCTCGAAGTTGATGCAATTGTGCTAAGCCAAACCGTTCAGCGTTTTCAATGGTCATCAGAATGGCGTTGGGTACGTCGATTCCAACTTCCACAACAGAAGTTGCAATCAATACTTGTGTTTTTCCTTCCCGAAACGCGGTCATGGCCAATTCTTTTTCGTTGGCACTCATGCGACCGTGCACAATATCTACACGAAACGATTCCAACGGACCGTGTACCAACGATTCATAGACCGCTTCAACGGTCGCCAGCTCGTCGTCATTTCCATCGACCATGGGCGCAATAACGTAGGCTTGCCGACCCTCTCGCAGTTTATTTGCGACGAACTGCCACCATCGTTCACGCTGCTCGCTCGTCCCCCAATAGGTATGTACTGGCTGTCGACCGGGCGGACCTCCACGCAGTGTCGACGTATCGAGATCGCCATACGTCGTCATGGCGATCGTTCTGGGGATCGGAGTGGCGGTCATGACAAGGTAGTGCGGATCGAGTGAAGCTTGTTTGAGCGTGGCACGCTGCTGTACGCCGAATTTGTGTTGCTCGTCAATCACGACCAGTCCTAATTTTGCGAACTCGAGTTCACCGAGCACAATCGCTTGCGTCCCCACGATGAGGTCGACGTTCCCCTCACGAATGACGTCGGCTGCATTTCGTCGTTCGACTGCGGTCATTCCCCCTGTCAGAAGTTGTAGGCGAACCCGACTCTTCTTCAGTAATCGTTGAAGGGTAAGCATATGTTGCCGCGCCAGGATCTCCGTGGGGGTCATCATCGCGGCCTGGTAGCCGTGCACGGTCGCCAACAACATGGCATAGACCGCCACGATTGTCTTTCCGCTACCGACTTCTCCGTGAAGCAATCGCTGCATCGGGACATCTTGCGCCAGGTCCGCACAGATCTCCTGAATCACTTGTTCCTGACCGGATGTGAGGGGGAATGGCAATAATCTTCGAATACGTCCGTCAATCCGACGATCGTTTGGTAATTTGGGCGCGGCGTGAGCTAGTTGCTGTCGGTGGCGTTTCATGGCCAAGGCCAGTTGCATGACCAGCAGTTCTTGAAATACGAACCGACGTTTGGCTCGCGCTAGGTCTGGATCGTCTTGCGGTACATGTATTCCGCGCAACGCTTGGCCGATCGATGCGAGGCTGTGACGTTCGATGATTTCTGCTGGTAACGTTTCGGGCACGATCTCGGCGTATTCGCACACGATGCGTGCGATCAGCGGACGCAGGAAGTTCTGTTGAACTCCTTCGGTGAGTCGGTAGACCGGAAGAAGTATCGTGGCCCGATCGGGCGCGGAATAACCATCGTCTAACGGGACGACCTGCGGGTGGTTCATTTCCCAACGCAGTCCACGCTTTCGTGGCTTGCCGGTCAACTGCAATCGTTGCCCGACCTGGTACTTCTCCGCCAGATAGGGCTGATTGAACCAAATGGCGCGTAAGAATGCATTTTCTTGACGAATCAGCACGCCGAGGATCGACTTACCCGTTCCTGCGCCTCGCAGCTCAATTTCGGTCACCTCTCCGTCAATCGAAGCCATTTCGTCTGGGCGAAGCTCTCCTATCGTGATTGAGCGATGAACCGTCTGGTAGTCCCGAGGAAAGTAAAACAGCAGATCTTGCAGCGACTGCAAGTCGAGGCGTGCTAGGAGCGCAGCGCGAGCCGGGCCAACTCCCGGTAGCGAATGCAACGGCGACGAAATCGTGATTGGTGACGGCATCTCTTTGGAATCATTCATATGGGTATATGGTCGCTCTGATTCTCTAAGACGCCAGATGTTGCCCGGGCGCAACAACAAATTAAGAAAATATTTTGGGAAAAATGACACTTGCGGTACTATTTTTTGCCTCTCCTTGAGGGCGCGGGGCGAGAAACCCCGCCATTCTAACGGGAGGGCCCGGTTTTGTGAGGTCCGTTGTCTGGACAGGCTTCACGTTGGGTCCGGACCCGACTAGGATGGCAAGGTTGGGAAAATGGATGGGCCAGTGTACTTCAGTTCAATTTTGCAATGATTCAATGGCAATAATCTGATGGCGGAGCTACTATCACCTGCGGGGGACTGGGACTGTCTGTGCGCAGCGGTGGAAAATGGTGCGGATGCCGTCTACTTCGGTTTAGATGTTGGCATGAACGCTCGGGCTCGGGCTACCAACTTCTCCGTTAGCCAACTGCCTAACGTCATGCAGTATCTTCATCAGCGTGGTGTCAAAGGTTATGTCACGCTCAACACCCTCGTGTTTTCGGCTGAATTACCGACAGCCGAGGAGCATATTCGGTGGTTGACCGCGAACCACGTAGACGCACTCTTGGTTCAGGACCTCGGATTGACGCGGCTCGCGCGGGCCATTGCTCCCGATCTCCCCTTGCATGCGTCGACACAAATGACTCTGACAAGCGCACCGTGTATCGAAAAGGCAAGAGAGTTAGGTATCAGCCGTGTCGTTCTTCCGCGCGAGTTATCGATTCGAGAAATCGCGCGTGTGCATCGCGAAACTTCGATCGAACTTGAAGCGTTCGTACACGGCGCCCTCTGTGTCGCCTATTCGGGTCAATGCCTCACGAGCGAGTCGCTTGGTGGACGCAGTGCGAACCGGGGCCAGTGTGCCCAAGCTTGTCGGCTCCCCTATACTCTGTTCTGCGATGGCGAGGAACGTGACTTGGGTAGCCAGCAGTTTTTGCTGAGTCCTCAAGATCTGGCGGGATTTGACCTGATTCCTGATCTTCTGCAAGCAGGTGTTGGTTGCCTTAAGATTGAGGGACGACTCAAGTCCGCGGAATATGTGGCGAACATCACGCGTCATTATCGTCGGGCGTTGGACGAAGCCCAATGTGGGGGACGGGCTCTATACAGTGCTGACGACATTCGTGCGATGGAGATGTCTTTCTCTCGAGGTTTTTCTCCTGGTTGGCTGCGCGGATGCGATCATAAGATGTTGGTGCCCGCGTTAAGTTCTGCCAAACGAGGCTCTTTACTGGGCCTTGTGGCCGGTATCTGTGGCCAGCGTGTATTGGTGACGTTGTCTGCACCCGTACGGCTCGGCGATGGAGTCGGTTTTGACTTGCCGTTTGCCGATCGACCGCAACAAGGGAGTCGCGTCTACGAGATCTTCCATCGCCAACAATCGTTACGTGAAGCGACCGACTCGCAGCAGGTAGAACTTGGATTCGCTTATGGTGGTATCGACCTGTCACAGATTCACGTCGGCCAACCGGTGTGGAAAACCGATGACCCGGTACTCAATAAATCGCTGCGAAAAACATTCCAGAGCAGCCAACCGCAGCGACGCGTGGATATCGATGTCGTCGTAACAGCGGTCGTGGGTGAGCCGCTTTGTGTCGTGGCGCAAACGGTGACCGGGTCGCGGGTGCAAGTGATTTCGGACGGAGTATTGAGCCGGGCGGATAAACACCCGGTCACGGACGCGTTCTTGCGAGAGCAGCTTGGTCGTTTGGGGAACTCCATCTATCGCCTGCGGGACGTGAGCCTGCACCAGCAAGGGGCGCCGTTAGTTCCCCTGAGTGTTGTTGGACAGGTAAGAAAGAAATTAATTGCCCTGTTGGACGCGACCGAGTTGCCCCGCAGTTCGCCTCGAATGGCTCCCGGTAACACGCTTGCATCACTCCGCAGCGCAATGATCGTTCCCGACCCGTTGGTCTACCATGCTGTCCCACGGTTGTCACTCCTTTGTCGGACTTTGGAACAATTGCAGGCAGTCGTTGAACTTGGTATCCAAGGTCGTGTCTACGCCGACTTTCAGGATATTCGCGAATATGGCGCAGCGACCAGCTATGCACGGAAAAAACAATGCGAGATCTTTCTCGCGACGCCCCGGATTCAGAAGCCAGATGAGAGAGGGATCTTTCGTGCCTTTTTACGTCACGCGGCAGATGGCGTGTTGGTCCGCAATCTCGCCGGCTTAGACTTTTTCGTCAGTCGAGGCGAGCGTGTTGTGGCCGATTATTCGCTGAATGCCGCGAACGATCTCACGGTGGATTTGCTTCAGCAATGGGGCGCGGAATTTATCACGCCAAGCTACGATTTGAACCGTGAGCAGTTGCTCGCGTTGTTAGAACAAGTCGATACAAACCGACTGGAAATGGTCATTCATCAACATATGCCCATGTTCCATATGGAGCATTGCGTTTTCTGCGCGGTCCTGTCGCCTGGTACCAACAAAACCAATTGTGGTCGCCCCTGCGATCGGCACGTGGTGGAACTTCAGGACCGAGTGGGAATGCGGCATCCATTGCAAGCCGATGTCGGTTGCCGCAATACTCTATACAACGCACAAGCGCAAAGTGCTGCCGAAGTTCTGCCCACTCTGGTAGATCACGGCGTGCGTCATTTTCGATTGGAATTGCTGCAAGAGTCCGCCCAGGAAGCCTCGCACGTGGTGCAGACCTACCTGCGGCTTTTGGATGGCGAGATTTCCGGCAGTCAAGTGCTCCGACAACTGAACGCCATGAATCGGGTCGGAGTCACTCGCGGCACCTTAGAACACGAACGTAACCCATTAGCTATTCTCTGAACTCTTATGTCTGAGTCCTTCAAGTATCCAACGCTGGTCGTGGCCAGTCGTAATGCCAAAAAACAGCGAGAACTTGTGGGGCTTCTATCGCCCTACGGTATTGACGTGCGGTCTGTCGCAGAATTTTCCGATGCGCCCGATGTGGATGAGACGGGTACGACGTTCGCAGAGAATGCTGGATTGAAGGCGACTCAGGTTGCGAGTGCGATTGGGCAGTGGGCGCTGGCCGACGACAGTGGGCTGGTGGTAGATCACTTGTGTGGTGCTCCGGGTGTTATTTCAGCACGTTACGCTGGCCCGCAAGCGACTGACGATCAAAATAACCGGAAGGTACTTGCGGCGCTCGGAGGCGTTCCGATGGCGGAGCGTGGTGCCAAGTTCATCTGCCATCTCGCGTTGAGCGATCCGAGCGGCGTCGTGCGGATCGATGTCGAAGAAAGCTGTTCCGGACGTATAATCGAATCGGAAATCGGAGGAGAAGGATTTGGTTACGACCCGCTGTTTTTGATTCCGGAGTACCATCGCACCTTTGGGCAATTGGGCTTGGCGGTTAAAGGAGTACTGAGCCACCGATCACGTGCATTGCGAAAACTGATTCCTCAAATGCTCACCCTGTGGTCTTCTCACCTTAACTCGAAGTGAACCTTGCTATGCGTCTATGCCGTTATGTTATCGACAACCAGTTACACGTTGGATTTTATGAAGACGACAAGGTCGTGTCGTTACTTGGCGCGGCGGAAGCCTCGGGATGCAAGATTCCGAATTTAACCTCCGAGATCGACCTATTGTCGCTCTTGCCGCCAGATGGCAGCCATTTTTCCCAAGTGCTAAGTATCCACAAATGGCTGCAAACGGCGGGGCGCGATTGGGCTGAGGAAGCGTCGATTCCCGTTCAGGCCGTGCAACTGAAGGTGCCGATTCCACGTCCAAATAAATTGTTCTTACTGGCAGGCAACTATGCGGCACATATTGAGGAAGGTGGTGACCAGGCAGCCGAGCGATCGGAGACATTTCCTTACGTTTTCATGAAACCACCTACGACGACACTTATCGATCCAGGCTCCCCGTTTCAACTCCCCACAGTCTCACCCGAATGCTTGGATTATGAACTGGAACTAGCCGTGGTGATGGGACGTCGCGGTAAGGGAATCTCTACAGGCCAGGCCCTGCAGTTCGTAGCCGGATACGTTGTCGTGAATGACATATCGGATCGTGGGTTCCGACCTAATCCGCAACGCCGCGAAAGGAACCGTGACACTTTTTTCGATTGGCAACACGGTAAATGGCATGATGGCTCGTGCCCATGCGGCCCCTGCATTGTGTCAGCAGATGCCGTTCCTGACCCACAGCGGTTGGAGATGCGACTGACGGTTAACGGAGAAATTCGTCAGCAGGCATCCACAGCGTTGCAGGTCTTTTCGGTTGCGGAAGTAATCTCTTTCGTGTCGAGCTTTGTCACGCTGGAACCGGGCGATATTATTTCGACCGGAACGTGTGCTGGGGTCGGTGCTCCCAAGGGGATTTTCCTCCGCGCGGGAGATCGAATCGATGCTACCATCGATGGTATCGGTACGCTGACCACGCACATCGAACCGAGCGGAGCGAGTAACTCGCATTCTTAGTTCATGGAATTCGTCTTGCTTGTAACCCGCCACGTAAGCGAGGGATCCAGACGATGATACGCCGCAGGCGTGGGTCGTCCTGTTGCCTGACCGTCACGACCTAGCTGCGGGTTCCGTCGTTGCTGCATGAAGGGCCGCCCCGGAAATCGCGGCCGAAAAGAATCGAGCGGGTACTTACGGATCGCGACGTAAGTTAACCTGCGCAGGAGTTTGGCTCTGGATGTACCATGCTCGCCAAGCCGACTTGTCGTACCCGAAGTCTTGTTCGGTCATTGTCCTTAACGCCTCCAGCACTCCCGTGTTTTCAAACACTTCGGTGTGTCGGACTTTGCCCCCTCCTTGAGAGAACCCAAGCCCGCCACCGCCCCCCTTTTCAAAACCGGCTTGGGTGCCAGGTGTATTGACAATTGTGTGTTTCGTGACCGTGAGAGCATTGATCAATTGCCGAATCCCACTTTGACCGTTTAGTTGTTCGAGCAGATACGCGGCGCGGTTGATGAGTGCCGGTTCGTTTCCTTTCAAGGAGCTCGTGGCAGCGACTATCGCATACGACTGTCGGTCGCCCTTGAGATAGCCTACACACAATTCGCGAACCTCCTGATCGGGATCTTGAAGTGCCGTGTTCACCAACGCTTGCGTGGCTCCGTTGTCAACGAAACGATTCAGGACTTCCAAGTACCATCGCCTATACTGTGGTACGTCCTCACGGCCCAACAACCAACTAAGTGACTCGATCGCTGCTGGGTCGTTGATCGAGAGAATATTCTGTTGCGCTTCGGCCCCGGCGCGTCCGTCGAGCTGCCTGCGCCATCGCTGCAAGTCGTGTTTCCATTGTCGGCGAGCGTTATCGGTCTGTTCAAGATACTCCAATAACTCTGACTCCTGTTGCGTGACCCAGCTCCTTCCGCGATAGACATAGCCCCCCTTCTCTAGGAATTCGTCTTGAGTCACCCAGCGACCCTGTTCATCCTTCGTGTAGCCCAATTTATTGCGAGCCTCCTTGTGATCTGGATCGAGTCGTACTACCTGCCGCAGATGGAAATCAGCTCGGTCTTGCATTTTCTGCGACCGACAGATTTCGTACATTTTCCAATGTGCGGCTGCCGTTTCTGGCATCTTCGCTACGGCGCGCAGGTACTTTGAATCCAGGTCCGAGGGGACGGTTACTTTTTCTACTTCCTCAGCAGCGAATGTGACTTGAGTCCCCTCCGGAGTCTTGAAAATATAGTTGTTAAGTGGTGTTTCATTGGGGTTGAGCCATTCCCCTTCCAGATTGATACCGTTTCGGAGCCGAAGGACGTCGGCATGGCTTTGCAGAGTCGCATGACACGTCAGAAGGAAGGCGCCCAGGCAAAACAACCGAACCGTCCGGGTAAGCTGGCGGCACAGGGCGTACCCGAAGGGGGTTGGCATGGCGATCACCTGGTGACGTAAAAAGAATCTCGCTGCAATTATATCTGTGGCAGGCGGTTCGGTCGCGGAAAATCGCGCGAAAGTTCCGATAAACCGCTCTCCGCGGGCTGACTCAGGTCCGAACGAACCACTGTTGCGGGCTGGGGGCAGCGGCCTATAATCTGGCAAGCCATCGGTTATGTCTTTGCTACGGTTAGGAACAATTATGCTGCTCGCTCATTTTACTCCTGTCGAATCCCCGATCCTTTGGTGTGTGCTGCTCGGAGGTTTTGTGTTGGGGTTCGTTACCTGTGCTGTGCTGCTGCAACGCGGGATAGGGGTTCAACGCGGGATAGGGGTTCGAAAAGGTGCGGCGACCCGAGTTACCGTCACGCCGGATTCGACTTTCCGCAACTGACAACTTATGGGTCGAATTCGACTCGTATTGGTTTCCTGCGGGGACTATGGAGTCGCGATTTTTTCATGGGGCCATTTTTTCTGACGACTGTGGTTCGTCGGATTCTGTCGAGCCGAGTCGGCCATAGTCTCTAAGTCGCGGGAGTGTCGCGGCGGCGGCCATGACGATCAAAATGGTCCCTACTCCACCGCTCACGACGGACGCGACCGTACCGAAAAAATGTGCGACGAGCCCCGATTCGTAACCCCCTAACTCGTTGGATGCCCCGATAAACAGGCCGTTCACCGCCGATACCCGACCTCGGATCGCATTGGGTGTCAGGGTTTGCACGAGCGTATGCCGAATCACGACGCTCACGTTATCAAAGGCCCCCGTAAGAAATAGCATGCTAAGCGACAGGAAATAGTTGCGCGACAGTCCGAATATGATCGTGGCGACCCCAAAACCGACAATGGACCACAGGAGTGCCTGTCCGGCACGAGCCATGGGGGGGCGATGTGCGAGCACGATTGCCATCAACAAGGCCCCGATTGCCGGAGCCGCTCGCATCCATCCCAGTCCGACCGGTCCGGTTTTAAGGATATCTTCGGCGTAGACCGGCAAGAGTGTCGTCGCACCACCTAAAAGGACGGCGAACATGTCGAGCGAAATCGAGCCCAGGATGATTTGGTTTTTGCGTACGAAGTTGATTCCTGCCACGAGTTCCTGGAGCGGTGACGCCGACGGTGCACGTGGCTCGGCAGGGGGCAGCCGAATTGTGCAGATCATAAAGACGAAGTAAAGGGCCGCGTAGACATCCAGCACATAAATCCGAGTCGCGCCACCCCAGTAGCTGATTAGAAAACCGCCGATCGCCGGTCCCAGTACCGAGGCCAAGTGGAAACTGCTCGAATTCCAAGTCACGGCATTGCTAAACAGCTTCAACGGCAGCAATTGAGGGAGCAACGCTGCTTTGGCTGGTATGACAAATGAGCGTGCGACTCCGATCGCAAACAAGCACACGAAGATCAGTCGATCATCCAACTGTCGGTAGGAAATCCAGGCCAAACCCGCCGAGGCGATCGCTATCGTCAGCACGCTGCACGCCAGAACGAGACGGCGCGGGACGCGATCTGCGACTTGCCCCGTCACCAACGTCAGAAGCACCGACGGGAGGAATTGCACAAGCCCGACGTAACCAAGCGCCAGCTTGGAATCCGTCCGCTCGTAAATATCCCACCCCACAGCTGTCGTCTGCATCTGCATGCCAAGGATGGCAATCAAGTTCGCAATAAAATACGCACGATAGGCAGGGATCTTCAACGCCGCATATGCGTCATGTTCTCGATCGGTCGTTGCTGTATCCAACGTCAATTCCTTCCAAGCCACTCTTCTCGAAGCCAGGGATGTACGGCAAGATTGTCCAGGGAGCGTGCGAATTGCGAGCGATATCGTACGGCCATTCGGCGGAGACTCCAAGGCAAAGAGTGAGATCCGACTAGTATTGCGGCCCCAGAAGTCCCATAATGAGGTGGTGATCCGAGCTGCTTTACCACTTGTGGAATTTTCTAAGTATTTTGGGCTCCCCTCGGGAGTTAAATGAAGATGCGATTAGCGTTTGGTGACTCCAGGATTCAGGTTTTCGTTGGTAGTTGTGTCGTTGGTCTCGTGACCTTACTTCAGGCTGGACTGCTAGCAGAAGAATCGACGCCCGCAGCGGATAATGCCGTTGCTGATTCTGCAGCATCGGATTCTGCCGCAGATGCCGACACACCGCTTCACGCGGGTCAGTCCGATTTAGATGAGGCAATTCGTCTTCGCGTCACGGCGCAGTCGATGGGAGATCTTGAGCGGATTATCGAACTGGGCGAATCATCAATTCAAAAGGGGCTGGACGAAGAGACTGCGATTCTTGCGCGGCAAATGGTCGCCGCCAGTCTACTTCAACATGCAACACGGCTCAGTCAGGATTTGTTGCAATCGCGTAATTCCGGCGAAGCGGTGCAGCACTTGCACCGATTTGCGCTGAAAGATCTCGAAAAGGCCGCGACCTACGACGACGAACTGGGGGAGGTCTATCTGCTCATGGCGAAGCTCAAAGCGATGGACCGTAACTCCATTCCACAGGCCATTGAGGCAGCGGAAAAGGCCATTCAACGGTTTCCGCATCCAGATCAAAAGCTCGAACTGGCCAGCGCGCTCGTTCTCAGGGGCACCTTGATCGACGATAAAGAGAAGAGTCTAGCCGATCTATCGCGAGCCCTTGAATTGCACCCCCAGAATCAGCAGGCATGGCGAGCCAGGGGACTCCTGTACGCGCAGGATAACAAAATTGAGGAGGCTCTTCGAGACTTTGAAGAACTGCTGAAAATCGATGCCAACGATCTCATGACCCTGCAGCAAGTGGCTCAGCTGTTCGAAAAAAAGGAGGACCATCAGCGGGCACTTGAGTACATCGATAAGGCGATCAAGATTGCACCCAAGTCTCCCGGAACCTACCTGCTTCGTGCTCAGATACGCATCACGCAAAAGCAAATCGACCTCGCGCTAGAAGATCTGAATCGCGTTATCGAATTTGTGCCCAGCGAGAATCGAGCCAATTTCCTCTTGATGAAGGCGCGCATTTGCTTGGGGCCTGATGTGCCTGATGTGCCCGAGGAAGCGGCGCGAAAGTACCATCAAATTGCGGCTGACGACCTTACAAAAGTACTCGGCATGAAGCCGGGCGACGAAGATTCGCTCATCCTTCGGTCCATCGCCTACGGGAATCTAAAAAAACTCGGCACGGCCATCGTTGACTTACGGGCACTGGTTCAACTTTACCCTGAAAAGCCAGACTACCAGCTGCAACTCGCCGCGTTTCTGATTCGGGACGAGCGGCCCAGAAAGGCGATCGAAGTCTACGATCAACTGTTGGAGAAAGATGCTTCACTTGATCGGGCGCGACTCGGCCGCGCCGATGCGCTGTTGAGCGTCGGTGAGCATGCTCGTGCGATCGCCGAATACGAGCTACTGCTTACCAAAGCACCCGAAGACGTGCTGGGATCGGTTCTCAATAATTTCGCCTGGGTCCTGGCGACATCGCCCGACGACCAACTCCGCAACGGAAAAAGATCGGTGGAATTGGCCCTCCGCGCTTGTGAAATCACCGAATATAAGCAGCCACACATTCTCAGTACTCTCGCAGCCGGTTACGCCGAATCGAAAGATTTCGATCAGGCCAAAAATTGGTCGAAAAAAGCCGTCGAACTGGGCAAGGAGCATCAAGACTTAGAGCAGTTGAAATCAGAATTGGAAAGCTATGAACGAGAACAGCCGTGGCGGGAAAAAGAATTGGTCGTGGAAAAACAAGAACCCGAATTGCCCGCCGGCGTTGACTTAGAGACCATCGGAGATCCGCTCATCCCTCAGGCCGAAGAGAAGGATTTGCTCGATGTGACCGAAGAAGAGGCCGACGACAGTGAATCGGAAAAAAGTGATTCGGAAAAAAGTGACTCGGAAAAAAGTGATTCGAATGATCCCTAAGCGGTTATCTTCGCAAAGTGGCATTTGATTTTTGGTCGATGAGGTTATTTATGGACGTGCAGCCTGCCAGCGAATTAGTTGTTCGCCGTTGTAAGCCCTGCGAAGGGGGAGTTGAAGCGTGTTCCCTCGACGACGCCCGTGCACAACTTGGCCGGTTGCCAGGGTGGCAGTTGACGCACGAAGGCCAGCGAATCCGCAAAGACTGGACCATGAAGAACTTCATGG
Organism: Planctomycetota bacterium; assembly: GCA_027619595.1. Classification (GTDB taxonomy): domain Bacteria; phylum Planctomycetota; class Planctomycetia; order Pirellulales; family Pirellulaceae; genus JAQCHP01. Next base: position 12,850 of record JAQCHP010000025.1, on the reverse strand, counting down.
CCGGCATGAACTTCTTTGAGCAAGTCGCTCAACTCGCCGAAGAAGATGGGCACCATCCTGACCTGCACCTGGAAAGCTACCGTAAGGTGTGGATCGAGCTATGGACGCACGCCATTGGCGGACTCTCCGAGAATGACTTCATTCTGGCGGCGAAGATTGATCAGCTTCCGGTTGCAGTTCGCTAGGCAACGAGTCGACCTTGAGATTAGCCGAGCGATTTTTCCAATGGGGTCCGTTCGAGGGCGGCTTGGATGGCTCTCGAATTGCGTCGGACGCCGACGAATCAACCGTGGTCGATTCGCTATAGGGGATGCTAAACGAAAAGCAAGTGTGGCCATTCGGCAATCGGAGATGGTTGAGTTGAGCGCCATGCGATTCGACGATTTCTTGGCTGATCGTGAGCCCCAATCCCATCCCCTCTTTTTTCGTCGTCACGAATGGTGCAAAAATATCCCCTGAATCGGCTGGAATTCCCGGTCCATTGTCCTCCACGCGAATTTCGACCGACTCCGGCGTACGCGTCAATGCGACGTGAATATACGGGGATTGCACTTTGGTTTCGTGAAGGCAATCGATGGCGTTCATTAACAAATTAACCACCACTTGTTGAATTTGCACCCGATCAATTTCCGTCATTTGGGTGGGATTCAAGAGCGTCGTTGCGATTGGGATGTGTGGACGCGCGGCAAGAAAGTTCACTAACGAGACCGATTCTTCAATGACCTCGTTTATCGATTCCAACTTGCGTTGCTGACTTTCCCTACCGGAGAAACCACGAACGCGTCGTAAGAGTGTTGCGATCCTTAACGATTGATCGTGTATATCCGAAAGGTGTGGTCGAAGATCGGTAAGAACTACAGGGGGTTGTTGGTCGATCATCTGCATGAGACGTGCGCTCAGGCTGGTCAGCGCTGTCAAGGGCTGCCGGATCTCATGGGTTACTGCCGCCATACACTGTCCAATCGTGCTTAGTCGTAGCGAATGGGCCAATATCGACGCTTGCTGCTTCAGATCGGCTTCCATCACCTGGATTTGCATCTGACGATCGTGGTTCGTTCTTCGCGCGATCGTGAGTAGCATCGCCGTTGTGGGGGCGACGAGGAGGTGAAAGGTCGAATTGAAGGGTGTCAACGTCGAAGGATCGGAAAAACGGATCCAGGCGGCCATAAAAGTCGCTTGGGCCAAAACGCACCATGGCAGCGAATAAAAGAAGAAGCTGCTACAAATTGCTGACAGCAGGAGACCACGATTGGCGTCGTCTGGCGGCACCGAACCCGCCACCACCGCCGAAAGCCCCAGCCAACCTAACTGCAGGACGTAGTTTGCGAGGTGCCCATACACGCGATGGGTGGGCAGATAACGAAAAAGTAGCACGTATCCCAGGGCAATAGCCAAGCATAATGGCAAATATAGCCGTTCCCGCTCCCATGGCAGATACAGAGACCCGGCGAACGCACTGATGCCAATCCCAACTACCGCCGCAGCGTAATACGGTCGCTGTGATTCCAGAAAGGAGTTGGCGTGGCTGTAAAGCCGTGACGGCGGGGATCGCTCTGCCATAGACCTCAGACGTAGCCGGGAGGAATGTAGTGAGACAAACCACAGGTGCGTAGTCAGCGTACGGGATCACTTGCATCGTTACTACGATGAAAGATTCGATTTGCCTAGATTTTTGGTGGGGAACAGCAGACTCGTCACAGAATTACCGCATCGTCGCCGAATCTTCGGCACGTGGGGTGTCGCGTATCGCGGTTGACCCCTGGGACGGCATGCAATAGCATCGGTGCGATGGTACTTCCAGTTTCGGCCCTCGGTCGACCCGTCAGTGAGGACGCATTCCTGCCATGCCTGTTTTCCCGCAAAAATTATTGCTGGTCCTTCTGGTGACATCCATTGTCCCGGGTTGTGCACCCCGTTCGGCGGCGGTACCGCAGGCTGTGGCGGACCAATCGTCTGCCAACGGTCCCGCGTCCCCAACGGATCCCGTCGCGAAAAAGGAATTTCAGCTGGGCGACCTACTGGCGCCCTTCACTCCCCCCGCCCTCCCAGAACTCGAATCCAACGTCACGTGGATCGATCGCCCGGTTGTCGATTCGATCGAGCGTTTACGTGAACAGCAGTCGCACGGTAAACCGACCGGCACCGTCGAACAAGCGCTCGCAGCGCGGAATGACTCGCCCGATGCCAATGACTTGATCTGCTCGGTGCTGGGAAGACTACCAGAATCAGATGCGGAAATTGAAAAAGATGCGACACTGGTGCGTCATACAGCGATGGATATGAAATCGTCGAATCCACTTATGGGATCGTCGGTCATGGAATTTGACATTGCAACCCTCACCAGTGTGGGATTGTTTTCGTTCGACCGAGATTTTCAGCCATTTGCGTCGGCCGATACCGTCGTGAGTTGGCAGTCGAGCAAGGATCGCCTGTATGACAAAGTGGTGATGCGTGACGACCTCACTTGGTCGGACGGGCGTCCCATAACGGCGCACGATGTAGCATTCAGTTTTCGTGTCATTATGAGCCGCGACGTACCGATACCGGCCGTTCGTTCAGGAACCGACCAACTGAAAGACGTGCATGCCTATGACGATCATACGCTCGTCTATTTTCACAAGGAGAGTCTGGCTACCAACGATTGGAACGTCAACTTTCCGATCATTCCAAAACACATTTACGAAAAGTCGATTGCCGAAGATCCCAAGTTGCAAGTGAGCGACTATCATACCAAGCTTGAAAACTCCCCCGTAGTGGGAGGGCCGTTCCGCATCGTCGAACGAAATTTTGGAAAAGATGTCGTGCTTGAAGCACGCCCCGAATATTATCTTCACCAAGGCAAGCAGGTTCGGCGTCCTCCTCATTTCAAGAAGGTTCGTTTCCGAATCATTACGGAACATAGTGTTGCACTGCTGGCGATGAAACGGGGAGATATCGATGAGATGATTCTCCAGCCGGAGCAGTGGCAAACTCAGACGAAGGACGCTGACTTCCATGAGAAATGTACAAAAGCCTTTGGTACGGAATGGGTGAACTTCCATTTCATTTGGAATTGCAAATCCCCCTATTTCTCCGATAAACGAGTGCGGCAGGCGATGTCCTACGCCTTCGATCACGAGGAGATGCTCAAGACACTCTTGTACGGTCTGTATGAACCTTGCAACGGGATCTATCACAAGTCGTCGGTGTGGGCGCCCCCCGATGGGGCTCCAGCGTACCAACAAGACTTGGATAAAGCAGAGGCCTTGCTAGAGGAAGCTGGCTGGGCCGACACCGATGGCGACGGCATCCTCGATCGAGAAATCAACGGTAAATTGACTCCGTTTCATTTTACGGTCCTCGTCCCTGACATTCCCGACCGTATTGCCATTTGCAATTTGTTGCGAGAATGTTTGGATCAGATTGGGGTCAAGTGCGACGTCCGCCCGCTCGAATTCACCGTTCTGACCGAACGGGGACGAACGCATGCTTTCGACGCGATGTTTGCTGGTCTAGGGACTGGAACCGACCCCGATTCGGGTGAAAACTTGTGGGCGACCGGTCAGGAACGCAATTATGGGAATTACTCCAACATGGAGGTCGACCGATTGTACGAACTCGGTAAGCGTGAATTTGATGTCAAGAAGCGTCAGGAAATCTATCACCAAATTCACCGGCTGATGTACGAAGACCAGCCTTTTACTTGGCTCTACTTTCGCAATTCCTACTACGCATTCAGCAAGGATCTACGCGGCTATGTATTTAGTCCGCGCGGTCCCTACAGTTATGCGCCCGGCTTCGATAGCCTTTGGAAACATTCCGCGCACTAGTCTCGGCGGCGACGATGCTCAATTATCTCATTCGCCGTGTTCTAATCGGATCCGTGACGCTGTTGGCGATTACGGCGATCATCTACGCGCTTATTCGTCAGATGCCGGGTTCTCCAATTACCCTGCAACTGTCGGAAGCCGATCCGAGTAAGTCGATCAGCGAAGAAGATTTTCAACGCATGCGAGCCATGTACGGGCTGGATAAGCCGGTTCACATCGCCTATTTCGATTGGCTAGGTAGTCTACTTCAGGGTGACTTAGGGAGATCTATTTCACGCAAGCAACCCGTCACCAAACTGATTGGTGAGCGACTTGGACCAACGCTACTTCTTAGCGTTCCTTCGCTTCTGTTGACATATCTGTTGGCCGTGCCGATCGGTCTGTTTTCTGTGGCGCGCAGTCACCGGCCAGAAGAACGTTGTTTGTCGACGCTGCTCTATATGCTGTACTCCTTGCCAACCTACGTCGCGGCATTGCTGCTGTTGGTTCTGTTTGCCAAGAAGCTTCAAGGGACATCGTTCGAACTACCACTTTTTGGTATGACCGGCGACGAATACGCAAATTTGACCCCCTGGCGGAAACTGCTCGACATCGGTCAGCACATGATCTTGCCGGTGACCTGTTATACGTATTCCGCTCTGGCGTTTATGGCACGATTCATCAAGTCGAACATGGAAGAGGTCATCCGACAAGATTACATCCGTACCGCCCGTGCCAAGGGGGTCAGCAACTTTGGGGTGATCGTCGTGCATGCTTTCCGCAATACCCTGATCCCCTTCGTGACGGAACTAGGTCTGACCTTGCCAGGGTTGTTGAGCGGATCCGTGATCTTAGAACAAATTTTTACATGGCCTGGGATCGGTAGACTCTTCTTCGAAGCGATTGGCGAGCGTGACTATCCTACGATCATGGGATTGACACTCATGTTTTCGCTCATGACGTTAGTTTTTCAATTGCTGGCAGACATACTTTATGCGTTCGTCGATCCGCGAGTAACGTACCACTAAGCGATCACCTTCGTATCGGACAAACGGGCCCACTTCGTGCAATGACGACACCGATTGGAAAAACTCCACCTTCGAACGACGTTGGCAATCCCGCACCGCGCAGTCGCGGGTACTTTGCCGAAGTGTGGCGTCAGTTCCGTCGGCGTAAACTGTCTCTGGCCGCACTAGGGTTTGTTTTGACGTTGACCGCGGTGGCCCTATTTTCGCCAGCCATCGTGGGGACGAAGCCGATCGTCTGCAAATATCAAGGAAGACTCTATTTTCCAGCGATGGGTTACTTTTACGATAAGTGGGAGAACCCGGTTTTCATGCGGGATAAGTTTCGGCGAATTTATCCAAAGAACCTCGCCAGCAAGGACCCCAAGAGTTGGGCGGTCTGGCCGTTGGTCTACCAAGATCCGTATCGGCGAGTGCGGGAGAACGAATGGGAAGGCCGACCAGCCAACCCGTCCGGCGATCAGGGTGTTCCCAGCCAATTCAACCTGTTTGGTACGAATCAATCGGGTGTCGATGTGTTTGCTCAGATGGTCCATGGAACGCGTGTTGCGCTCTTGGTCGGAGTCTTCAGCACCGGTATCTCCGCATTGATTGGAATTACGATCGGTTCGCTCGCAGGGTATTTTCGCGGCTGGGTGGACGTCGTCTTGAGCCGCCTAACGGAAGTTGTCATGAGTGTCCCAGCACTCGTGTTGATCTTGGCGCTCATATCGATTTTTGAGAAGACGTCCATTTGGCACGTTATGGCGGTTCTTGGTGCCACCGGGTGGACTGGCATCGCTCGACTGACACGTGGGGAATTCTTGCGATTGCGAGAAATGGAATTTGTGATCGGGGCTCAGGCGATGGGAGCCGGGTGGATGCGAATCATTTTTTCTCACGTATTGCCCAATGCGTTAGCTCCAGTGCTCGTGCCGGTCTCTTTCGGAATCGCGTCCGCAATTCTGGTGGAGAGCGCGTTGAGCTTCCTAGGATTCGGTTCCCCACCTCCCAATCCAAGCTGGGGCGCGGTACTCAACAATGGCCGATCCAATTTGCAAATGTGGTGGCTCGTTGTCTTTCCGGGGACTGCCATCTTCTTAACGGTCCTCGCGTACAACCTTATCGGCGAAGGGCTCCAAGAGGCAACCGATCCGAGACTTCGCAACAATGAAAAGTAACGGCATGCAACCCCTGGTAGAAATTGAGAACCTTGAAACGTATTTTTTTACCGACGAAGGGACGGTAAAGGCGGTCGACGGAGTCTCGTTCGTCATTCCGCAGGGTCGCACCGTCGGGCTGGTCGGCGAGTCGGGCTGCGGCAAGTCGGTTACTGCTATGTCGATTATGGGGCTCGTGAGTCGCCCTGGTCGAATTAACGGCGGTGAAATTCGATTGCACCGTCCGAATCAATCTCCGCTCATCTTGAATTCGTTGTCAGAACGAGAGTTACGTCAGATTCGCGGTCGAGATGTCGCGATGATCTTTCAAGAGCCGATGACGTCGCTGAATCCTGTCTACACGGTAGGAGCACAGATTTCGGAAGCCGTTCGTATCCACCAAAAATTGTCGCGTGCCAATGCAAAATCTGTCGCGATTCGCGCCATGGAACGAGTGAAGATCCCTGCGGCGGCAACACGTTACGATGCCTACCCGCACCAATTTTCCGGGGGCATGCGGCAGCGCGTGATGATCGCCATGGCACTCGCCTGCCAACCGCGACTCTTGATCGCCGATGAGCCGACGACCGCCTTAGATGTCACTATCCAGGCGCAAATCTTGGACCTGCTGCGCGAACTGCAGGAAGAAGTCGGACTCTCCATCCTTTTGATTACGCATGACCTGGGGATCGTCGCCGAAGTGGCCCATGAAGTCGCTGTGATGTATGCGTCAAAGGTTGTCGAGCAGGCGTCGGTCCACGAATTGTTCAACAATCCGCGTCACCCGTACACTCATGGACTCTTTCGATCACGTCCGACGCCAGATACGCCCCGTGATCAACCCCTGTTGACCATCCCAGGAACCGTGCCCAGTCCGTTGCGTTTTCCAGCTGGATGTAAGTTTCACCCTCGTTGCCCACACACGGTCGAAGCGTGTCGGCAGTTGGAACCGGAACTGCGCGAGATTACTCCACTGCACCCCGTTCGCTGTCACCTTGCGGAAGATATTCACTATGAGTGATACGCTGCTTGATGTTCACCACCTCAAGAAATATTTTCCTGTCCGTCGCGGCATCCTGCAGCGTGTGGCGAATCATGTGAAGGCCGTCGACGATATTTCATTTTCGATTAATCGAGGTGAAACGCTCAGCCTGGTCGGTGAAAGTGGTTGCGGTAAGACGACGGCCGGGCGTGCGTTACTGAATCTTATCCCTTCGACGAGCGGAACAGTCCGTTTTGACGGTATTGAAATCACCGGCGCTTCGACATCGGAGATGCGTCCGTTGCGGCAGAAGATGCAAATCGTTTTTCAAGATCCTTACAGTTCGCTCAATCCCCGCATGACGGTTAAAGCCATCGTGGAAGAGGGGCTGACAATCCACGGGATCGGCAATCGTCAGCAGCGCACAGAGCGTGTCGGCGAAATACTACATCGTGTTGGGCTAGACCCAAGTTATGTCCATCGCTATCCGCACGAATTTTCCGGTGGGCAGCGTCAACGGCTGGGTATCGCACGGGCCCTTGCCGTTCATCCCACATTTGTGGTCTTGGACGAGCCAATTTCTGCGTTGGACGTTTCGATTCAATCGCAGATTATTAACTTGCTCAACGATTTGAAGCGTACGATGCAATTGACGTATCTTTTTATCTCGCATGATCTTTCCGTTGTGCGGTATCTGTCCGATCGAGTGGCCGTGATGTACTTAGGGGAAATTGTGGAATTGGCGTCGAGCCAAATGCTCTACGAAAATCCTTTACATCCCTACACAAAAGCACTCTTGTCGGCGGTTCCCAGGTCGAAACCGCAGCAAGTTTCGACGCGTGTAAAACTCCCGGGGGACGTCCCCAGTCCTCTCAATCCACCGTCCGGTTGTCGTTTTCATCCACGTTGCCCCCTGGCGGAGGAAATCTGTCGGCGCCAGGCACCCGAGGCCAAGGTCGTCGATCAACATCTTGTGGCCTGTCATCTGGTGACCCGCGCCGAATAACATCGTTCCCCCCAACCCTCGATCAACTTCCCCAAATTCGAATCACACGTAGGACGGGTCTCCAGGCCCGTCATCTTTTATCACGTAGGACGGGTCTCCCGGCCCGTCCACCCACATTTCCGTCCACCCGAAATCCCGTCCACGCGCCACGAACCCCGAGCGAAACCCAACCCCAGCCAACCATTCTTCGGTTGCCCTTCGTCTTGTCGGCAATCGTCACGTTCATCGTGATCGCGTGCTACAATGGAGCTCTAAATTGCACGTGTCGGTAATCCTACTGTCTTGGAAAAATGCATGTTGAAGATTGATTTATGGTCGAGAAAAATTGTGACGGTATGCCTGTTGGTCGCGCTGTGTCTACGGGGAAGTGAACTCCGGTCAGCGACGAAGGGTATTGTCGCCGATCGGCCCTCGGCAGGAAGGTATGTGGAAACGCCGCACGGATTTATGGTTTCCTATGTGGAGACGATTCCAGGAACCGATATTACGTTTGAAATGATCCCCATCGCCGATGCGACTGTTGTTATGGGGAGCCCAGAAGACGAAGCCGGTCGGGATTCCCCTGAAGGTCCGCAGCGGTCGGTGCGAGTGGCCCCCTATTGGATCGGCAAGTACGAAGTTACGTGGGATCAATATCAATATTTTATGGCCATGTACGAAAAGTTTAAGGAATTTGAGTCGCGTCAATTGCGTATCGTCACCGAAGTCAACCTTGTCGATGCGGTGACGGCTCCGACCCCCCTGTACGAGCCCGATTTTACTTTCAAGCTGGGCGACAAGGAACGACAGCCCGCCGTGACGATGACACAATATGCGGCAAAGCAATTTACAAAGTGGCTCTCCGCGATCACGAGTTCGTTCTATCGGTTGCCTTCGGAGGTGGAATGGGAGAACGCCTGTCGAGCCGGTAGCAGCACTCGCTATTCGTTTGGCGATGATGCAGAGACGCTCGGTGACTACGCTTGGTATGTAGCGAATTCGGATGAGACCTACCATGAAGTGGGGCAGAAGCTGCCCAATGCATGGGGACTATACGATATGCATGGCAACGTGGCCGAGATGGTACTTGATCAATTCGAAGAGAAGGCTTACGAGCAACTCAGTGACGGTGTTGAAGCGATTCCCCAAGCGATTCGTTGGGGAAACAAGACGTTTCCCGATGTCATACGCGGAGGCGCTTGGGACTACGATGCGAAGGACTTGCGTAGTGCATCGCGGGGAAAGACGGCAGATTGGCGAGAATCGGACCCGAATCTACCGAAGAGCCCGTGGTGGTGTACCGATCCGCCGGCCAGATGTGTTGGTATGCGACTGGCTCGACCGCTCGCCGAACCGCCCACCGACCAACGTGGCCCCTATTGGGACGCAGATTCTGATGCCACACGCGACGCTGTGGAAAGCCGGGTGGTCAACGGCCGCGGAGTATTTGGTTTAGTTGATTCCGCTCTCCCGCAAGCGATCTCAGACCTTGGCAAGAAATAGCCGCTTCGTGTTTCGAAAGGTCCTCGTGGCATGACCGACCGTGGCCAACAGATCGATCGCTTGCGAGACGGCAAGGATGGATTCGACGTTGTCGTGATTGGTGGCGGTGCGATGGGGCTGGGCGTCGCCGTTGAATCGATGAGCCAGGGGTTCCGTACGGCGTTGGTCGAGCAGCACGATTTCGCCCACGGAACTTCCAGCCGTAGTACGAAGCTGATTCATGGCGGCATCCGGTATTTGGCGCAACGTGATTTTGGACTAGTGCGGGAGTCATTGCACGAACGCAAGCAGCTCTGTGAGCAATATTCCGACGTGGTTCATCCTTTATCGTTTGTCATACCCACGTATTCACGGCGTGAACATCTGTATTATCGGGCGGGAACGTGGCTCTATGACCGCCTAGCGGGTCGTATGAACCTTGCGGCGTCTCGCAGTTTGACTCGATCCCAAACCCTGTTGGATCTTCCGTACTTGAAATCGCAGGGACTTCGCGGGGGCGTCCAGTATTCGGACGCCCAATTTGACGATGCCCGTCTCGCCCTGCGGCTTGCACAACAGATTTGGGCGAACGATGAGGTGGCTGTGAACTACACGAAGGTCGTGGAAGTCGTACAGCAAGGTGAGCGTGTGGTTGGGGTAATGGTGGAAGACCTCGAATCCGGGCAGCAGTTTGTGGTGCGTGGAAAAGTTGTCGTGAATGCTACGGGGGTCGCTGCCGATCAGGTCCGCGGGATGGCAAATCGGCAGGCAATACAGCGTCTGCGGTTCAGCCAAGGGACTCATTTGGTGGTCGACGCGCAAGCTGAATGGAAGCACGCCTTGCTCGTTCCGCAAACGCCCGATGGACGCGTTGTTTTTATCATCCCTTGGTTGGGAAAATTGTTGATTGGTACGACCGACATCGAGGTAGAGGATTCGAGCTTTCATCCGATCCCGACGAGGGCTGAGATCGACTACCTGTTGGAATTGGCGGGGAGGTACCTTCAGCAGTCGCTTACACTGGACGACGTGCGGAGCGTTTTTGCGGGGCATCGAGCGTTGGTCTTGCGTGAACCGGGGAGCATGACACACCAACTATCACGTAGCCACGTAGTGGAAGAAGATCCTGTCGGGATGATTCACGTGCTGGGTGGGAAGTGGACCACTTTTGCAGCTGTTGCTCGAGACGTTGTGCGCCACCTACGCAAGTCGGGTGTTGCTCCTGCTCGTCCACAGCGACATGGCAGCAGTTCACGATCAAATTCGGGACGCGATGAAAAATATTCCTCTTCTGTCAGTGCAATGGACGAGTCGCTCGATCCCCGTTTACCGATCAAAATGTCCGATATCACGACAGCAGCTTCAGTTGAAATGGCGCGATCGGTGGCTGACGTCTTGGCCCGCCGAACGCGGTGTCTTTTTCTGGATGCGAAGGCAACCTCGGAAATTGCGCCTCGCGTCGCGGAGTCTTTGGCTCGACAGTTGGGACGCGACCTAGAGTGGCAAGCTGAGCAAACTCGCGAGTTGCGAGCCTTGGCGCAACAATATCAAGTTTCTGGAGGGGATTCTGTTGGAAGATAAAATCATTGCAACGACTCCGTTTTTGCAACTTATTGATCGAAATCACTGGTTTTTTGTGCGGCGACCGAATTCCCGTGGCGTCGTGGCGATCTTGGCGGTTACGGCCAATCAGGAACTCTTGATTGTCGACCAGTATCGTGCGCCGCTAGACGCCCGGGTGTTGGAATTGCCTGCCGGTTTGGCGGGCGATGTTGCGGGACACGAGGACGAGCCGCTTGAATTGGCTGCTCAGCGTGAATTGCTGGAGGAGACGGGATACACGTGTCGCGAGATGCAACTTTTGGTATACGGTCCGTCGAGTGCCGGAATGACCGATGAAACGGTCTGGCTCTATTTGGCACGAGATGTGGTCAAGGTGGTAGCGGGAGGTGGCGACGCGAGCGAAGAGATATGTGTGCATCATGTTCCCGTCGCTTCGGCGCCAGATTGGATCTCTCAACGGCAAGTGGAAGGATATTTTGTCGATTACAAGATCTTTGCCGGGCTATTTTTTATCGGGCAGCAATCTGTCTCGCGATCGCCGAGTGACCTATGAATCGCAGGATCCGGGGTGCCTGGTCATGATACAACGCAGAGTTCGCAGGAACTGGCCCTATTTGATTGTCTGCGGACTGACAGCATTGGTAGCAGCGGTCTATATGATTGTACCTGCGTACCTCGCCTATCGAAACGAGTCATTGGCGATCGGCGCGCATGCCCGGCTTGTGGCAATGGCAACATTTCGCGATCGCGCGATGGAGTTATTGGCCGGTGGATTTCTGTTTTGGTTAGGGGCGTGCATCGGAAGTTTCTTGAATGTAGTCATCTACCGTGTGCCGCAACGCCAAACGATCTTAGGTCATTCGATGTGTCCGTATTGTCGCCATCGGATTCACGCGATCGACAACGTGCCGATTTTTGCTTGGCTGCGATTGCGTGGGCGGTGTCGCAACTGTCGATTGCCGATTGCGGCCCGCTACATGTGGGTGGAACTCACAGTAGCGCTTATGTTCTTGCTACTTGGGATTGTCGAATTGGGGACGGGTGGCGCGAATCTTCCGCATGTTCAACCGCCGCACTCCATGGAGTTTGCTTGGGTAGTTCTTGTCCCGGATTGGCGGCTCGGATTGGTGTATTTGGCACATGCTAGTTTGTTAAGCACGCTCGTGGTTGTGACTCTCATTCAATTGGATGGCCGGCGCACACCGACGTCGATCTGGTGGCCGGCGGTGTGTTTTGTACTTGCCGCTCACTGCGTGTCGCCTGCCATGCATCCGGTACGCTGGAACGAAGTTGTTACGCAGAACCAACGGGCCAACCAACAGTTCGATCCAAGGTTGGAGGCACCACAGGTATCGGGTGGCCACGTGTATTTTCGACTTGTGGACGGCGTGTTGGGGAGTCTTGGCGGGGCCACCGTTGCGATTCTGATCGGTTTGGGCCGGCGCGCAGTTGAGCACCGCGGTTTAAAGGTGCAAATCTCGGCGGCTACGGGTTGGGCGATTGGTTGGCAGGGGGTCGTTTCGGTATGGCTCTTGGCAAGTATCTGGCGCATACTGACGGCGTTTGGGGCACCCGCTCGTTGGCGCAAGTCGGGAGCCCTATGGGTCGCCACGTGGACGTGTGCGGTATTCGTACATCTTTTGGTGTGGCGGTTGGTGCACGTTGAATTATGGCAAGTCGTGCCAACGCAGCTGTTGGTTTGTGCCATATTGGCGATGATTTGGATTCTGGAGTGCGTTTTGGAGAGTGGCGAACCGGGGACCGCCGTCACGTCGGTTGTTGAAAAGCAGGTGGACATGGCAGGTGGGGCATCCATCAAAATTTTTGGCTCTTCCGATGAATCCGTGGGTAAAACGGGTCAAATCGATTGCGTTCGTGCTACGTAG
>JAQCHP010000174.1 GCA_027619595.1 Planctomycetota bacterium | reverse complement strand
TCGCGATTGACGACCTGCAGCGCGAGCGGGCTGCCGATCGACGTGTTATGCCGAATTCCTGACAGGATTTCGACACGATCGGTTTCGATGCGCTGTCGGCCTCCCCGTCCATACCCCCCCTGCCGTCTTTTCAGTTCCACATCGATGAGTTCTGTATCGAGTGGTACACCTGCCGGGAATCCGTCCACCAGCGCAATAAGGGCCTTGCCGTGTGATTCTCCAGCTGTCCAATATCTGAGCATGACATTCGCATCTTGGGGGTCGGTGGGCTACCACAATGGATGAACCCGTGTCCGTCCATTCTAATTGGGACGTCCCCTAAGTTTGTAGGCCGGCTTTCCCGTGGAATCGAAAGAACGTAATGGATTTTCTTCGCCGACAATGGTTTCTGCTAGCACTGGTCGTCATTTTGGCGATCGGGTTCACCGGCTGGCGCGGGTTGGAACCGATCACGAAATGGCGGACTCTTCATCTCTGGATCGTCTCCGGGACCCTTTTTTGCATGTCGCTGCCGTTACAGACGACGCTCATTGGTAGGGCACTGGCACGACCGTGGGCCGCAATTCTCGCAGTTTTTTGTAATTTCTGCATTCTGCCTCTCTTTGCATGGCCGATCGCGATGCTGCTGCCCCGGCCGCTGGCGATGGGTTTGCTCGTGACGGCGTCGACTCCTTGCACGCTGGCCTCGGCCGCAGTTTGGATTCGGCGCGCCGGGGGTAACGACGCGATCGCGATGGTGGTCACCATCCTCACGAATTCCACCTGCTTTTTGGTAACTCCGATTTGGCTACTTTGGTTTACACGAACGAAAGTCGACTTGGATTGGCAAAAAATGGTGGGGCAATTGGCCCTGTTGGTCGTGGCTCCCATGGTGCTCGCCCAGGCACTGCAACAGATTGGCCCCATCGGTCGCTGGGCCTTTGCTCGTAAGCAAAAGCTGAGCCTACTGGCTCAAACAGGCATTCTGAGCATGGTTCTCGTGGGCGCCATCAACAGTGGGCGGGAGATTTCTCAAACCAAGGAGAACTTGCCGCCGTTTGCTTGGCTCCAGATGATTGCCGCGTGTGCATCGTTGCATGTGCTGGGCCTAGTGGCCGGATTCACTCTCGGGCGTGTGACAAGACTTGCTCGCGAGGAATGGATTGCGGTCGGTATTGCTGGCAGCCAGAAGACGCTCATGGTAGGGCTCCAGATTGCACTGGAATACTTTGGTGGGTTGACCATACTACCGATGGTTACCTATCACGTATCGCAGCTGTTGATCGATACTTTGGTAGCGGATCGACTGCGAGCAAACCAGACCCGCCACGAGGCCATCCCCATCGAGTCTCCACCCAAAGGCGCGCCGCATGCAACGCCCCGCATCCCGTAGGACGGGTCTCCAGGCCCGTCATCTTTTTTCTTTCTTCACGTGGGACGGGTCTCCCGGCCCGTCGGCCAGCGTTGCTGCGAGTTGCCAATCCTACTGGATGTCCCCCACGGCCCCGCCGTCCTCGCGGTGTGCTAAGTTCGTGAGCAAAGTCACCTCCGCGGCTAATGTCATGGGTGCCACATGACCGTCTCCATAGACGAAATTCGTGATCCCCGGGTGGGGACTGCCAAAATTCATACATCCGTACGTGCAGTCCATACTGACGTCCATGGGGCTCTTGGCCAGTAGGGTTGGCGCGACGGGACGTTGACCTTTCGGCGTCGGGCGGGTGTCAATTCCAGCGATGCGACCCCAGTTGTGAACATGGTCCCAGTTGTAGATGGAGGAATCGTCGGGATATTTTCCGAACATATTGTGTCGTAAGTGTTTTTCCCCCGCCAAGAAGGTCTTGCTCAATCCGTCGCTGACCATCGCAAAGGTAATGCTCGGAAGGTGCAACGCAGGATCGGTTGGCGGAATTCCTGAGTATTTTCCATCATTCACTTGCACAATGATGCCGGTCGCATCATACGCATGAACAGATCCAAAGTTGCCAGCATAGTCCCCCGTGGCCCCCTTGCCGGTGTCTCCTGGTACGCCCGAAACCATCGCAGGCATGGCGGAACGCTCGGCCGACAGGCTGTAGGGTGGCCGTTGCTGCGATGGGCAGGAGTAGACTGGCACGAAATAGACGCGGGCCTCAAAGTTCTCTTTGTGGTAGTAAGATAACTTCATGTCCCATTTGGCGAACTCTGCCCCACCTTCCAAATGGGGCAGAATTAAAGCGAACCAACTGGCGGCGCCACCGCCCCTTCCCGGCGGAAAGAAGCCATAGCTATCGTGGAACAAGTGTGTCGCTAGGCCGAGCTGTTTGAGATGATTCGTACATTGCATCCGGCGCGCCGCTTGCACGGCGGGCAAGAGCAAGGCGACCAACACACCGATGATGGCGATCACCACCAGCAATTCCACTAGCGTAAATGCTTTCCTGCTAGACCCAGCCCGCGTTACAACCGGTGCCGGGAATTCCACAGCTGCGACCACCGATCGGTCGATGGGTGCGTTGGAACAGAAAGCAAAACCTTGCGCTGGTTGTTCTGCGTGGAACACGAACGGGACGGATGAATGCAACATGACACATAACTCCAATAAGAGCTAAAGTGACGCCGTGCTGAGGAGGCTGTTCCGCAGTCCTCCGGGGTCGGAGCGTCTTGTCTGTTGCCTGCTTCTCTTCGTTTTCTCTGGAGCCAGTCACGGCGGTTCAACAATCGGCGCATGCCTGGGCAAACAACCCGATCCGCTCGCTACACTCATGAGGGTACCAATTGCTTGCGCCAATTGCAAGCGAATGCTGTCGGAGGGCGCGGAGGGGCTTGGAGACGATTCTGATGGTGAAATACGGGCCTGGAGACCCGTCCTACGTGACAAGAGATGACGGGCCTGGAGACCCGTCCTACAATTAAACTAAACTCATCACGCGTTTTGCCTCTCCGGCGAGTTGCCTACCGGGACCACATCGTCTTGGTAGGCATACGTGGCCATGTACTTCGACCAGCGGCGAGCCACAAGTTCGCGGTCCTCATCGGCCAAGTCATAGCGCATTCGCCGGTAGGACTTGGCAGCTTGGAACGACGCCTCCAACGCTGGGCGGATGGCCTGAAACTCACCCAAGCCGAGCCGATCGTAGGCTAATTTAAGCTGCCCTACCGGATCGGCCACCAAGTCTTCGAATCGGATTTCGTGCATCGAGCCCTCGGGTAACTCCGATTTTTGTTTCCAAAATCCGTCGTACATGCGTTCCAGCGTCTGCAAGACGTACTCCTGCAAACGACCCTGCGGGGCAGCCGCTTGAAGGCCCTGGACCTCGTCCAACGACTGCCACAATCGCATCGTCGAGGGGTACAGTTCATAGGGATGGCGGACCAAATGGATGAATTTTGCCCCGGGAAACATGCGCGCCAGCCAGGCCACGCGACCGGTATGTGTCGGCGACTTCAGCACCAACCGCTTCCGATGCACGAACGTGACGCACTGGAGGAAGGTTCGCAATCCTGACTCCCAACGCTGCACCGCTTGTGGTTCCAGATCTTGCAGGTCGAGGTATTCCATAAACACAGCATTGCGCTGCGGGAATGCGATGCGTAGGTAGGGGGACGGAAGACCCATCCCACAAAGCGCGAACTCGTCTTCTTGGGGTTCAAACCATCCGGCGCGCACATCGTCCATGGGGCGTATGCGCGGCATCAGAAACCAAAGCAAACGCGGGAGCCACGCCTCACTGATCACAAAATGATTGGGTACGAAACATTCATAGGTCGAAGGGGTCACAAACCGGGGGTCATGAGCTAGCAGCTGGTGCAAGTATGTGGTGCCACATCGCCAATGCCCCACGATGAAAATCGGGGGACCGTGCAAGGGTGTCTTGGCAATTTGCTGGCCGTACTTCCAGTTGGCAAGACAGCTCAGGAAAGAATTGATCAGGCTGAACCCGCTAATACTGGCGGCCATCATCCAGCGCAGGGGATGGACACGGAAACCATTCCGACGCAGCAGTTGCAGCCAATCCCAACACCGCATGCCGTGCCAAAAGCGAGGTGCCCACCAGGGATACCGTTGGCGCGCGGCACGTCGGATCTGCTTTGCCTCACCAGCTAATTGATCTGGACTCACTACAACTCCAACCTCTCGGCCCAATCCTTAATAGCTCCGACCCCAATCAGCTCCGACCCCAATCAGCTCCGAACCCAGATAGCCCCGCCCCAGAACGGACTGCCGTGACAGTTCAGGGTTCTCGGTTTCGGGTTTCGTGGTTCGGAGACCGGAGTATAGCACTCTCCTCCATAAAATTTCGACCTGGACATAGTGCAGCGATTGAATTAGTCTCCCGCCGCTTATCTGACGCGTGGCATCGGCCACAGTCACAAGTTCATTCGACCGAAACGACAGGTTGCCCTGGGACCGAGACACGGTGCGTCAGCGCGTTCCGTGCTAGTCAACCGCCCCGCGAACGGGCGACCCAACTACGTGAGGGTTCAAGAAAAAACTGGCATGCGTTGGAAAGCTTTGTTACTCCCGGTGTCGCTCCTAGCTGGACTCATTGTCCTGCTAATGCCTCTCCCCAGCTCCCTGATCGATCTGCTGCTAGCGACCAACATTGCAATTTCGGTGCTGGTATTACTGGCCACCATTCAGGTCCGTTCACCCACCGAATTTTATGCCTTTCCGACCGTACTTTTGGCCACAACTTTGTTTCGGTTGGTCCTGAATATTGCCACAACTCGTTTGATTCTGACGCGTGCCCCGGAATACGGCTGGGATGCTGCGGGAGTCGTCGTGCGACAATTTGGGCAATTTGTGGCCTCCGATCAGCCAGCAGTCGGAATCGTGATCTTTGCGATCATCGTCGTTGTGCAGTATGTCGTCATTACGAATGGCACATCGCGCGTCAGCGAGGTTGCGGCCCGGTTTACTCTGGATTCGCTCCCGGGCCGACAAATGTCGATCGATGCGGAATTAAATGCGGCCGCCATCACGGGTGGGGAAGCACGCAGATTGCGGCAAGATTTGCAACTGCAGGCCGATTTTTATGGCTCCATGGATGGTGCCTCCAAGTTTGTGCGGGGAGACGCGGTCGCCGGACTCGTCATCACCGCCATCAATATCGTGGGCGGCCTGATCCTAGGCATATCCCAGGGCATGTCGTTGGGACACGCCGTGGATGTCTATACAAAACTGACCATCGGCGACGGCCTTGTCAGTCAAGTCCCTGCGTTGCTGATCTCGATGGCAACCGCATTGCTCGTAACTCGAACAAGTCAGTCCAGCGACCTTGGTTCGGACGTAGTGCAGCAAGTAGCTGGCAACCGCAACGTGTTGTTACTGGGAAGTCTCTTCATTGTCACACTGGCGTTTTTGAAGCTGCCTTTGCTCCCACTCGTAATCCTGGCAGGTGGGTGCCTGTGGCTTGCCTTTCAAGCCCCCGCGACGGCTCCTATCGCGCAGGTAACCGAGGACCGGACCACGGGATCCGGACCAGCGGCCAAAAATGCATTGTCGGCCCACAGTCCGACACAACACCTCACTTGGGATCCCTTAGAAATTGAACTGGGGACAGGGCTAGTTGCACTGGCAGACCCGCGTCAAGGGGGAGACCTACTGCAACAGATCTCGGCAGTACGTGACCAGATTGCTAATGACTTGGGAATGCTCGTGCCGAAGGTACGGGTCCGTGACAATAGTCAATTGGCACAGAGAGGCTACGTCATCCAACTCGGCGGCGTGCCGGTAGCGGAATCGACTGTCTTTACTGACCGCTTGCTAGCAGTATCCACGCACAGCAAACGTTCCACGCTAGCGGGCCGACGTGTGGAGGAACCGATCTACGGCGGCGCGGGGGTCTGGATCGATCCGAGCCATGTGGAACAGGCACGCGCTCAAGGAAATGAGATCCTCAGCCCCAGTGCGGCAGTGGCACGCCATCTACGTCAAGTCGTACGGAAGCACAGCCACGAACTGGTCAATCGCGATGTGACACGCGCACTCATAGAGTCACTCCGCCCGCACGCCCCAGCCGTTGTCGATGAAATCCTCTCCGGAGGCGTTTCGCTCGGCCAAGTTCAGATTGTCCTCCGTAGTTTGGTCGAGGAAGATGTATCAATCCGACAACTCGGCGCTATTCTAGAAACGATCATCGATCAGGTCCCTCGGGAACTACCGACAGTTCAATGGACCGAGAGTGTGCGACGGCGACTGGCACGGGCCATTTGCTTGCGGTATCGGGCTCAGGACGGAATCCTCTACCACGTTGCGCTTGACGTCGATCTCGATGCCTACCTGCAGGAACATCTCAAATGGGATGAGCACGAAAACATGCTGGAGATCTCCGACGACAATCATGCGAGACTCAAAAATCTGTTGGAAGCCCAGCTCGAAAAACTTCGCGTAGCTGGCCATCCGCCCGTCGTTGTGGTTTCTCCGGCGGTTCGTCGAGCTATCCATCATTGGAGCGTACGACACCTACCGGATCTGGTTGTGTTAAGTGCGGCCGAGTTGGTAAACGACATTCCGCACCAAACAGTAGGGGTAGTCAGTACGACCGACCTAAGGCCCCGCCACGCCCATGCTGCGCATGCAGCGCGCAGCCCGGAGCTGGCACAATTTTAAGTTCTTTTCGTTTTATTGGTCAAACTATTTTTTCGTTAAGATTGAAACAAGTTAAGCCGATTATCACTCGGCCGTAATGCACGATGGTGTTAAATTGTAAAGCCTTTGTCGGATGTAGCGACACCTAAACCACGAGACAAGACGCAAGTGGCGGCGGTTAGGTAATTCACGCAAGTCAATTACCAAGGCGAATCGAGTGCAACTACGGATTGAGCGACCGTCGGCAGATTTCTTTACACGAATGATGTCAATCACGTCAGGGAGGATTTGATGGCAGTCACCGCAGTGGTGGATAAAGACGAACGCGACACACTTTGGCTTGCTTACAAAGCGGACCAATCGCGTCAGGACCTACGCAATCGGCTGGTCGAGACCTACTTGCCGTTGGTACGTTACAACGGGGAGCGCGTCTGGGCACGCTTGCCGGATGGCGTCGAGCTGGACGACCTCATATCAGCTGGCATCTTTGGGCTGATGGATGCGATCGACGCCTTCGACATGTCACGAGGCGTAAAATTTGAAACCTACTGCGTGCCCCGCATCCGCGGTGCCATGCTGGACGAATTGCGCACCATGGACTGGGTTCCGCGACTCGTACGATCCAAGGCCAGTAAATTATCAGAGGCCAATAAGACGCTGGAGGCTCGTTTGGGAAGAGCCCCTTCGGTCAATGAGTTGGCCGCCCAGCTGGAAATCTCCGTTCCTGAAGTGGAACGCATGGTGCAAGAAGCAAACGCCGTCAACTTGGTAAGTCTCAATAAAAAGTGGTACGAGACCGACAGCTATAAGGACGTGCGTGAAATCGACATCCTGGAAGATAAAAAGGGTGAAGATCCAACGCGTCGTATCCAAAAGAGCGACCTCATGCGGCTCGTTACGAAAGGTCTCAATCGCAACGAACGCCTGATTATTATCCTGTACTACTACGAAGAGCTGACCATGAAGGAAATCGGACAAACGCTGGATCTGAGCGAAAGCCGAGTCAGCCAAATGCACAGTAGCATTGTGCAGCGTTTGCAGGGCCAATTGGGACGGCGACGACCTGAATTTGGAACGTAGTCAGTCGTTCTCATTGTTCCGGCAGGTGTTCCAACCTCATTCGAGCTTGGGACCCGGCTGGCCAACCCTCTGCACCCAATCGAATGGTTTGGAACATCGAATGGTTTGCAACGGAAACGCCGTCGTTCGTCACTACCCGAACTTTCCTCGGTAGAAACAACCTGAGCACACGCCATTCCAATCGCCAGCGGCTACCAGGGCCAACTGTGTAGAGTAACAGGTCCGACTGGCCAAGAATCGCCATATTCACGCACCATACATCCAACGGGCGATTCGATCTGACCTAGGGGCTGCTCGATCAACACGACCTCGTTGATCTTGCGCCAGCCACTGGCCTGATAAAAGGGCACGAGTCGATCCTGACAAAACAAGAAACCATACTCTACGGCCAATTCAGACCGCAGATACTCTTCGGCACGTTGCAAACATTTCCGCGCCAGACCTTGCTTCTGGAAGCGTAGCGGCGTAACAACTCCACCGATCCCGCCTACGAAACATATCGTCGCACCAACTTGAACATGGTGCGACACAACTCCGACATGTGTGGCTGGGTGTCCGTCAACGTAACCCACGACATGAACATCGGCCGGCCGCCACTGGATCCCATAGTGCTCTCCCTGAAAGACATCGGGCGCCCAATCGAATAGCAATTTGCGTTCATCTTCAGCGATCGTTGGCACGACTTGGAAAGTAACGTTCATGCTTGGATTCACCTGTTCATCGAGCCTTGGTCGGGGAGTCTTGGCCAGCGTAACCGTTTACTATCATCTGGGGAAACGCCGTTGCTGATCTATTTTGCGTACGAAAAGATCGGGCCTGAGCCAGATTAGTAAAGTGAAAACAATCGAAATTCGCATCGGAAACACTGAGTCGGGGCGAATTTTAAGGCTCTTCCGATGAATCCGTGGGTAAAACGGGTCAAATCGATTGCGTTCGTGCTACGTAGGTAAGTC
>JAQCHP010000173.1 GCA_027619595.1 Planctomycetota bacterium | reverse complement strand
GTTATGTCGGTTCCGTCGGAGGGCATCACTTCAAAGACTTTGAACTCAAGGTCGAAATCAAAACGACGCCCGGGTCGAACGGTGGCGTCTTCTTTCACACCGGACCACAAGAATTGGCCCTAAAGAAGGGCTACGAAGTTCAGGTTTGCAATTCATGTCCGGATCAGCGAAAGTCAGGAAGTTTGTTAGTCGTTGAAGACCTAACGAACTCACCGGTCGCTGACGACGAATGGTTCGAATATCACATCACGGTGATTGGCAAACGTATCGTCGTACGTGTGAACGGCAAGACGACTGTCGATTACACCGAGCCCGAGCATCCACACCGTCCAGAGACTTGGGAACACCGCCGACTGTCACATGGCCTGATCGCCCTGCAAGCCCATGATGCTCAGAGTATCGTCTACTACCGTAATATCCGCGTGAAATTGGTGAATTGAGGGGTCATACCCCAATCATTTTGACAATTTCTTCAGCCACTTCCTCGACGGCTTTATAGGACACATCGATGCACCGCCACCCATGGGCATTGACGAGCGAATTAACGAAATGTAATTCTTCGCGAATCTGATGTTCATCAGCGTATTCTTGCATAGCACCATGCCATTGCTGTCCTCGCACGTTCCGAATCGCTCGCAGCCGATGAGGATTCATCGTCAACGCCACAACCCTAGCGGGATCTAACTTCAAAAGTTGTGGCGGCGGTTCCGTCGCGCAGGTCAAGGCGACATTGGCGGCGCGAATGCCTCGATAGGCGAGAAAAAAACATGTTACGCTCTTCGAAACGCGGGACACGCCGACCAATACAACGTCGGCCTTGTGAAGACTGCCGACTCGTTGTCCATCATCATGAGCCAACGTAAAATCCACAGCGTCCATCCGATCAAATTGTTCTTTGTTGACTTCGTAGGAAAGCCCCGGCTGGCTCAGCGGATCCACCTTCAAATGGTCTGCCATCAGCTTAACGACTGGCCCCAAAATATCGACAAGCGCCACCAGGGACGCCTTAGCTTCCTGAGCGGCGATACTGCGGAGCTTCGGCTCCACCAGAGTATGACAGACAACCGCGTTATTCCTCTTTGCATCGCGGATCACCCTTCGCAATTCTGCGGCTTTCCGTATTTGCGGCTCGTTCGTCACACAAACGGACGGTTTACGAAATTGTGCCAACGCAGAATTGACAACCAGTGCACCTGTACGACCAGTCCCACCGGAAACAACGACGATATTCAAAGGGTGGGATTTGGGGGACGACTTAACCATCGCTTCGGATACCCGACTCCATCTCCAGTACGCTTACCGTGGTTTTTACCACAACGTCCGGAGTGAGCGAAATGCTGTCAATTTTTTGTTCGACCAAGAAACGGGCAAACTCGGGATAATCGCTCGGTGCCTGCCCACAGATCCCTATCTTGCGACCGCACGCTTTGGCAGAATGGATGACGTGGGTAATCATTTTCTTTACGGCAGCATTACGTTCGTCGAAAATGTGAGCAACGATTTCGGAGTCTCGATCGACGCCCAAGATAAGT
Organism: Planctomycetota bacterium; assembly: GCA_027619595.1. GTDB lineage: Bacteria > Planctomycetota > Planctomycetia > Pirellulales > Pirellulaceae > JAQCHP01. The sequence continues at coordinate 7,092 of JAQCHP010000173.1, read as the reverse complement.
TGGGTCAGATCATTCGAGCCGATGGAGAAGCCGTCGAAGACCTCGGCGAATTCCTCTGCCAAAATTACGTTGCTCGGGATCTCGCACATGACATACACTTCCAGGCCTGCCTCTCCGCGCTTCAGTCCATGTTTTTCCATTTCTGCCAGAACTCTTCGGCCTTCTTCCACCGTACGACAGAACGGCACCATGAGCTTAAGGTTTGTCAGCCCCATTTCTTGTCGCACTTTTCTCATGGCGGCGCATTCCAAGGCAAAACCACTTCGATAGCGATCGTTGTAATAGCGTGATGCGCCCCGAAAACCCAACATCGGGTTTTCCTCCACCGGTTCGTAGGGACGTCCACCAACCAAGTTGGCATATTCGTTCGTCTTGAAATCGCTTAGACGCACGATAACGTCTTTTGGGAAAAAGGCCGCAGCGATCATAGACACTCCCTGCGTTAGTTTGTCCACGAAGAACTGCGGCTTGTTCTCGTAGCCGACCGTCAGAAGGTCAATTTCCTTTTTTATTGCTGCATCGGTAAGCTGGTCGTAATCAAGCAGCGCCATGGGATGTATCTTCACAAAGTTTGTAATAATAAACTCTTCGCGGGCCAAGCCGACACCGTCATTGGGGAGAAAGGACAGGCGCAGGGCCTCTTCGGGATTTCCTACATTCAACATAATTTTGGTTCGCGGCCGCGTAAGTTCTTGGAGACTTAGCTGCGTCTTTTCAAATTCAAGTAGACCGTCGTATACACGCCCAGTCTCCCCTTCCGCACACGACACCGTTACCTTCTGTCCGGTACACATGACTTCGGTGCCGTTGTTGGTGCCCACGATGGCAGGCAACCCCATTTCGCGGCTGATAATGGCTGCGTGGCAAGTCCGGCCGCCACGGTTTGTGACAATTGCGGCGGCCTTTTTCATGGTAGGTTCCCAGTCAGGATCCGTTTTATCCGTGACCAGTACATCCCCCGCTTGCACTTCTCCGAGTTGCTGAACATTCTTCACAACACGGACCGTACCTTGCCCGATTCGCTCACCAACGCTCCGCCCTGTGGCCAGCACGGTGCTCTTCCCCTTCAAATGGTAGACCTCCAAAATGTCCTGCCGTTTCTGGGATTGGATCGTTTCGGGCCTGGCTTGCAGAATGTACAGTTGACCCGTACGGCCGTCTTTCGCCCATTCCATATCCATCGGAGTGAACTGCCCTCGACGCATGCTATAGTGCTTTTCGATCAAGCACGCCCACCGGGCAAGTTGCAGGATCTCGTCGTCGTTGATGCAGAACCTCGCTCGGTCACCCGGCGCGACCGGTATATTCTTCACCATTTTTCCGCCACCGGTGTCGTAAACTAATTTGAATTCTTTGCTCCCCAACGTCTTCTGCAGAATCGGCCGAAATCCCTCCTGCAGCGTTGGCTTGAAGACATAAAATTCGTCAGGATTCACAGAACCCTGCACCACATTTTCGCCCAAGCCAAATGCGGCGTTAATCAACACGACATCCCGGAAACCGGTTTCGGTGTCGATCGAAAACATGACTCCCGACGCGGCAAGGTCGGAACGCACCATGCGCTGCACTCCGATCGACAGGGCAACCTTGAAGTGGTCAAATCCCTGGTCATCTCGATACGAAATGGCGCGATCGGTGAAGAGAGACGCAAAGCAGCGGCGGCAGGTGTCCAATATCGCGGTATCGCCTTGAACATTAGCCTCTTCAGAAGAATTCGTGGGTAAAACGGGTCAAGTAGAAGCTGGTCCGACGGAAATGGCGACGGATCAGACTTTCGCTAGGTGGATCAAAGCACAGAACAACCAGCGAGCGAAAGACCTGCTGCTGCAGTTTTTGATTGGTGACACGGCGAGCCTGAAAGCCGGTCTACTCGCGGAGATTCGGGATTTGCAGACTCCGGACGGTTGGCCGACTACGGACAAGCAACGAAGCTACGCCGATCTGTTGGAACAGACGGCAACTCTGCGATCCCACGAAACCGCGGAGAATGCTCGCAAAGTCCGCGGGACGGCCAAACGAATGGCAGCAACGGCCGAGCGCGAACGCGCAGCTCGAATGAAGGCAATGGTCAAAGATCCGAAAAAGTGGCTTCGCGATGCGGAGCAGCTTGTCGACGCCAGAGGAACACACAACTACGAGGCGGCCGCGGAGATTCTCTACGATCTACGCGAGGCCGTCGGCGGCGACGAGGGAGACAAGATCACTCGCCGTCACGCGGGACATCTCGCGAAGAAGCACCCGACGCTCAATCATTTGAAGAGTTCGCTGCGCAAGCGGGGTCTGCTTGAGTAGTATGTACCGGCTCGGTGCGCCATCATTTTGACGGCGCAGACGAAATGGCTCCATTTTCGACTCCCACTTCCAAAGGGATCTCTTTCCGTTGCGTACTCTCGGTCGATGTGTCCGCTGACGGTTTTGACTGTGCTAAAACGTCACATGACGCCAACACCTGGCGCACTCGTAGTTAGCGGCGTGGGTCAATAAGACTGAAGCTGTTTGCGAAAGACACCGAACGACCTCGGTGATCTCGATGTCTTTCAATCGAACCAAGTACAAGGGAATCGCGTGCTGTTCAATAACGGTAATGGGACGTTTACCGATAGTGGCCAATCGCTCGGATCGTTCAACAGTATCTACGGTGAATTGGGGGACATTGATGGCGACGACGATCTCGATGCCGTAATTGCGAGTCTGCAGTTCTCGGTAGTCTGGCTGAACGATGGTACCGGCCACTTTACCGATAGTGGACAACGCCTGACGGCACAGATTCCCGTCGACGTCGCCTTGGCCGACTTGGACGGTGACGACGATCTCGATGCCTTTATCACGAGCGCCCATTCGAATGCGATTTGGTTTTCTACGGTATGGCTCAACAACGGAAGTGGAGTCTTTACCGACAGTGGCCAACGTCTCGGAGGTACCGACGCCCGCAGGGTGCAGCTGGCCGACCTGGAAGGGGACGGGGACCTTGATGCGTTCGTGGCGAATCGGGGGAGTGATCTAGCCAATCGGGTCTGGGTCAACAACGGGCAGGGAAACTTTACGGATAGCGGTTTACGGTTGGGAAGTTACCATACGCAGACATTGGCAGTTGGTGACTTGAACGGTGACGGTAAGGTTGATCTCTTCGAGGCGAACGTCAATGACGAGCCCAATCGTGTGTACTTCAACAACGGAAACGGCACGTTCACCGATAGCGGGCAGTTGCTCGGCAGTGACACGTCTACTGATGTTGCACTGGGGGATGTCGATGGTGATGGCGATCTTGACGCAGCGGTTTCCAACTACTTCGAATCGGGGTTACTCTACCTCAATGACGGCACGGGCCATTTCGCAGCGGTGCAAACGCTGAGCGACAATACCGGACAGCGGATGGTATGGGGCGATCTCGACCGGGACGGTGACCTGGACCTGTTCGGCGGCAACTACGGCACCCCGAGCCAAGTTTACCGTAACATCACGCAGCGGCCGTACGTCGTGCAAATGACCCGCAACGACGGCAACCAGCTCTTCAATACGCTGACATCGTTGACGTTTACGTTCAATGAGAACGTTGCGGCCACAGTGGGGCCGTCCGATTTGACTCTGTTCAACACGCGAACGAACACGGCGATCAATACGGCGCTGGCAACTGTTGCGGTGACAGGTGTCCCTAATCAGGTGCGATTCAATTTGGCCAGTCTCAATCTTGATCATGGCGTGTATTTCGTGGCGTTAAAGGCTGCTGGGATCAGTAACAGCTTTGGGACACGATTGGACGGCAATCACGATGGGATCGCAGGGGATGACTATCAGACGACATTGCGAATTGCACAACTTGGCGACATCAACCTGGACGGTTCCGTGGATGGAGCAGACATCTCAGCTGTATTTTCCAACTGGAATGGTGCGGGGGGTACCTGGGCCAGTGGCGATCTCAACTTCGACAACGTGATCGATGGAGCCGATACGGCCGCTGTTTATTCCAATTGGACGGGCGATGCCTCACCGACCCGACCTACGGTTGCCACCCCATTACCGGTGGCTCGCAGCGCACCGACCCTCCGTTCCATGGCTCGAACCCGCTTACAACGGATCGACGCAGCGATGCAAGACTTGCAGCCAGAGGAATGGCTTACCTCTGTTATCCGTGCCACAACTTCACTGAGTCGTCGCACAAGTGTTTCTGGGAGTGCCTTACGTCGCCATCGTCGAAGGTAGAATGCGAGCGGTGACTGTTTGGTTGTTGCCTCACGACGGAGGAACGGGTCTTGGCAAGGCCGTGTTTTACGGGTCGTGCATCGCCGTTGGAGCGAGGTTCCCCGAAATGCCTACCGATCGCGACCCAATAATTGGTTCCTCAGGGTAACCGTTTCCTTTGACCGACCCAGCCTGCCAACCATCCGCCAGTGTTGTTGGGGACGTTCGCTTGAGCGTCGCAGTTGTTGGGGACGTTCGCTTGAGCGTCGCAACGGCGACCTCCACGGCGTGATTGAATGTACTCTTAGAGCGACCAGCTCAGGCCGACGCCAAAATCAACCAACGGAGAAGTCTACCGACCTGACTTGTCAGTGCTGGTCGGGGGATTCAATGCTCTTAACTCTGAACTCGATCTGCGGTCACTCGGTCACCGAGAGCGCCACCAAACGTAGGTAAATTGGTGCTCGAGCTGGACCCCGCCTACTCAGGCAACGCACTCGATGCACCCAACGAAGCCGACGCGACTCAGTAGCTGACCTATGCCGACATCGGCACCTTCCTGGAGAACTACTGATTCTTCCGCGCCGCGACTCGGCACAGGGACGATGCGATGAGACCCAAACGACGAGTCAAAAACACGAGTTCGTTGGTTGCATACGAGTCACGGCAGAGGTACTTCGGCGCCGACCGCGGCGAAGATTAAAGGGTAAAAAGATAAAGGGTTAGCTTGACCTTCGTCTCCGCTGCATGAGTCCTAACATACCCAACACGCCCAACAGCCCCGTACTTGGCTCAGGGATACTTGCGACGCGAAAATCTATGATGAAGTCCTCGATCGTCGGGCTGCCGTTGATGCTGCGGTCCGACGCGGCCAGGACGCCGGAGACGGAGTCCCAAGAGCCGCCCCGCAGACCGCGGAAAAACAATGGAGTGTTGTTCACTAGGTGCAACTCGGTCTCCTCCCACTCAAAGACATTCCCGCCCAGGCCCATCACACCATACGGACTCAGGCCACCCGCGTTGGTGATGTCCGCTGGGCCTTGAAGGCCGGGATGGCCGTACACAGCCGTGCCCGCTGTCGTGCCGCCGCTGACTGGGGTTGGTGCTGCGTCGCTGCCAGTGGGAAAATTGAAGTAGGTGCTGCTCGATGCGTCGTAATAGGCCGCTTTGTACCACTCGTCCATGCTCGGCAGGAAGTAGTACGCATCTTTGTGGCGGAACAGATTCTCACCACCCGTTTGCCACGCATCGGTACTAGCCCAAAGCTGGAAGTTGTTGCTGTTGTCAAAGTTGTACGCCGCTTGGTGGCCCTGGCTCGTGTTGAGCCAATTAACAAACCTTGCGGTCTCAAGCCACGTGACACCCGTGGCAGACCGGTTGGCTCCGTTGCCCCCGAAAGATGTCATGTCCTGCAAGGTAATCCCCAAGCTCCCTTCTTCGTTGTTGGCCTTGGTGACCATGTCACGGCTGATTTCGTACTTGCCCATGCGGTAGGCGTACTCGACCTTGCCAGCCGGATCAGGATTGCCCGTGTTGTCGTCTGGGTTGTCGGGGTCGCCGATGGGGACGAACTCGATGGCGAACTGGTTCGCACCGCCGCCGAACGTGTCGGCCTGGGCCGTGGGCACATAGAGAAGTGTAAAGGCTAGGAGAATCAAAGCGGCGGTGGTCTTCATCGTCGGTCCTTTCGTCGGTGTGGAATCAAACTGCGGTATCCCGATGGCACCTTGGGTGTTTCTACATAAAGGTACGTAAAGTTCCGCATCGATTTCTGGAAGTAATTACCACGTCTAGCTTTACAAAAAATCTCCACCCCTAGATTCGAAGTGTTTTTGAGGCCTGATTTTTGGGAGTCCGGCTAATGTCGTAACCCCTGACGCGTCATTGCTTTGCGAGATTTGCCACGAGATTTTACGTACCTTTATGTAAAAACACCCAGCAACCCGGCCCATCTATTCAACTTTGAGAAAGGTGCTCTAATACAGTAACTACCAGCATCCCGGCAATACTTTGGTCCTTGTCGCACCATACGAGGTCAATAGCGGCGATTGCGTCCAGGTTGGCGCGATTTTCGGAGTGGCGAAATCCTGGTCCTGTGGCGTTACGCAAAACGGAATCCGAATGAAGCTCCGTGCAAAACACGCGCCTTCGCAAAGAGGTCTCTATCTTCTTCACGTCAGTGTTCATGGCCGTTTCCGTTCGGTGGCGCCGGAAATCGGCATAGATGCCGATACGGGAGGGCAGACCAAGTATGTGTTGGAGCTCTTGCGGCGCTTGGGCAAAGTGCGCGGCATACATCGCGTTGAACTTCTGACCCGGAAGATCAGCGACGTCAATCTTTCCGCTGACTATTCGAAGGATGTCGAGATGGTGGCCGACCGGTCGCGAATTGTGCGACTGCCCTGTGGCCCAGAAGGCTATTTGCCGAAAGAGCAGCTCTGGCCATACCTGCAGGAATTCATCGACAATGCGCTCCGTTATATTCGCGATCAAGGCGAGGTGCCGGACGCCATTCACGGACATTATGCCGATGGCGGCCTTGTTGCCACGCGCATAGCGAAGATACTCGGCATTCCTGTCTTCTACACGGCCCATTCGCTGGGCCGCTTCAAGCGGGAGAGAGTATTGTCCGAAGGCATGAGTCCGCGTGCCCAGAACAAAAAATTCCACTTTCGCGAGCGCATCGAGGCGGAAGAAGAAACGCTGGAGAATGCCGAGCTTGTAATTGCAAGCACGATCAACGAAGTCGAAACTCAGTATGCCAGATATGACCACTATAACAAGGATGCCATGCGCATCCTGCCTCCAGGCTGCGAGATAGAGAAACTCAGGACCCGGCTTTCTGCATCAACCTTGAAGGAGTTCAGGAGCATAGGGAAAAGGTTTCTGGCCGATCCCGCAAGGCCGGCGTTG
>JAQCHP010000024.1 GCA_027619595.1 Planctomycetota bacterium | reverse complement strand
TACCTACGTAGCACGAACGCAATCGATTTGACCCGTTTTACCCACGGATTCATCGGAAGAGCCTTTTTTATTAGCAGGAAAGGCGTACGCATCATGATAAAAAAGAGCGATTTGATACTTGTGGCTGGAGGCGGAGGATTTATCGGTGGTCATTTGATAGACTATTTTCGCCGCAAAGGATTCACCAATATTCGCTCTGTCGACGTAAAGCCCGTTGACGAGTGGTATCAAGTATTTGATGACGTGGAAAACGTCGTCGCAGATCTGCAAGAAAAAGACGCATGTATTGCCGCCTGCGATGGGGCGACGGAGGTCTATAACTTGGCTGCCGATATGGGTGGCATGGGATTCATCGAAAACAACAAAGCGCTGTGCATGCTGTCCGTGTTGATTAATACGCACATGCTGAAGGCAGCTTTAGATGCTGGTGTGACTCGTTTCTTCTACGCGAGTTCTGCGTGCGTTTATAATGCGGATAAACAGCGGGACGCCGCAGTGACGCCGCTCCGAGAAGAAGATGCTTACCCGGCCATGCCTGAGGATGGATACGGTTGGGAGAAACTTTTTTCCGAACGCATGTGTCGGCATTTCCGCGAGGATTATGGCCTTGAAACACGTGTAGCACGATTCCACAACGTGTATGGACCGTTTGGGACCTGGGATGGCGGCCGCGAAAAGGCGCCCGCCGCGATGTGCCGCAAGGTACTACATGCAAAGACTGCCGGCGAATCCAAGATCGAGATCTGGGGGGACGGTGAGCAGACACGCAGTTTTATGTATATCGATGACTGCGTGCTTGGAATCGACCGGATCATGCACAGTGACATCCTCGAACCAATCAATCTTGGATCGTCAGAGTTGGTTACTATCAATGGCTTAGCTGACTTGGTTGCCGGTATTGCCGGAATCCATCTCGATCGCGTGCACAAGCTGGATGCGCCCAAGGGGGTCAACGGAAGAAATAGCGACAATTCGTTGATCATGAAATACTTGGGTTGGGAACCGAGCATTCGTCTCCAAGATGGCATGGAACGTACGTACGCCTGGATTTCCGGTGAATATTCCAAGAAGACGCAGATGGCCGATGTGGGCTAATTCGGCTTTAGGCTCAGCGGTTCACACAAATTATGGAACGGGCCGTCAAGCGGAATGACTGAAGACAGAAAGCGTCGGCACAACCTCCGGCCGATCAAACCGGACCCCCGGCGCTTGTGGTAAAATCGTCAATCTTGCGTCAATCGGCTGAAAATGGTTCGATTGACGCCGTTTTCAATCCCGCTAGCGCATTCCGGTGATAGACGGCCGGTTTAGAATGGAGGTTGTTGCTTCTCTTCCGATTCGTTATCCGCCTCTTGGTTTACCATGACTTCATCACACGTACTGGTTACCGGCTGTCAGGGGTATATCGGCACAGTGCTTGTGCCCCATCTGATCTCGCGTGGCTTTAACGTCTTAGGGGTTGATTCGGGATTGTTTGCCGCCTGTACGCTTGGTGCTTGCCCTGAGCCTTTCCCTATACTCCATCGCGACATCCGTGATTTGCGAATTGGCGATTTTGACGGCGTTCAAATGGTCGTGCATCTCGCGGCCTTATCCAATGACCCCTTGGGGAATTTGGACGCCAGCCTAACGTACGACATAAATCACCATGCTACTGCTCATGTGGCTAAGCTGTCGCGTGAAGCGGGTGTTGAGCGGTTTGTCTTTTCTTCTTCTTGTAGTACCTACGGGAAAGCCGGAGATGAATTCCTCGACGAAGGAGCCGAATTCAACCCGGTGACCCCTTACGGTGAGAGTAAGGTATTCGCCGAGCGGGAACTCTCGCGACTCGCCGACGACACTTTTAGTCCGGTCTTTTTGCGAAATGCGACGGCTTACGGCTACAGCCCACGACTAAGGCTTGATCTCGTCGTCAATGATTTTGTGGCATCCGCGATGTGCAACGGTCGCATTGAGATTCGAAGTGACGGCACTCCCTGGCGGCCATTGGTTCACGTAAAGGACATCTGTTGCGGGATTGTCGCAGCGCTAAGTGCGCCGCGTGAAGCGATCCACAATCGAGCGTTCAATATCGGGCGGACCGATGAAAATTATCGAGTACGTGAACTGGCTGATATCGTGCAAGCCGAGATTCCAGGCTGCACTGTGGAATATGCATCTGGCGGCATGCCCGATGCGCGGTGTTATCGCGTGAACTGCGATTTGGCTCAACGTGAGCTTCCGGGATTCCGCCCGGAGTGGAACGTCTCACAAGGAATTGCACATCTCTTCGCGTCGCTAAAGAACTCCGGTTTTACCGTCGCTGACATCGCTTCGCAGCGGTTCATTCGGCTCGCCAGAATACGCGAATTACAGGCCATGGGACAAATTGGTAGTGACCTGCGACGGTCCACAACCGAAGTTCGTTCTTCACCCGTTTGACGGAGGCTGGATATGCGCTTCGTCCGCACTAAAATTGACGCCGTGTGGATCGCAGAAATTGAGCCGATGCGGGACGCGAGGGGTCTATTTGCTCGAGTTTGGTGTGAATTCGACTTTTTGCAACACGGCATTGCTACCCGCATTTCCCAATGCAGTCTGGCCTGGACGCAGAACGCCGGCACCGTGCGCGGATTGCACTTTCAGCGGCCTCCGCACTGGGAAGAAAAGGTAGTGCGATGTGTACGCGGTGCAGCCTATGTCGTGGCGGTCGATCTTCGAGTTGGGTCACCGACGCATCGATCCTGGGTGGGCGTCGAATTGACTGCTGAGAACCGTCGGGCGATCGTGGTAGGGCAGGGCTGTGCACAAGGATATCAGACATTAAGCGACGATACGGAACTGCTCTACCAAATGTCGCAACCCTATGTCCAGACTTCTGCGGACGGATACCGCTATGACGACCCTGCGTTCCATGTTCAATGGCCACTGGCTGTGACAATCGTGTCAGAAAAAGATCAGACGTGGGAGCCTTACACATGGTAGTCCAACTGAGTGACTCGATTACTGCCAGCGCTGCCGGGCAACGGATGATGCGGCTCGCCGAAGATCTCTTTCCGATTTGCCGCAGTATTACCGGTGACGGCGTGCGGGAAACGCTGCGCCGAATTGGTCGATGCATCCCCCTGGAAACTCACGAAATACCTTCTGGAACCCAGGTCTTCGATTGGGTCGTCCCGCCCGAATGGAATATCCGCGACGCTTACGTCGCGGATCCTCGCGGGCATCGTGTAATCGATTTCCGCGAAAATAATCTGCATGTCGTCAATTACAGTATTCCGATTCGCAAACAAATGCGAATCGATGAGCTATTACCGAAGCTTCACACGTTGTCGGAGCATCCTGAGTGGATTCCCTATCGGACCAGCTACTATGCGGAAGATTGGGGGTTTTGCTTGCGGCATCGCGATTTGGAATACCTCTCCGAAAGCCACTATGAAGTGTGTATTGACTCAACGTTGGCCCCGGGGAAATTGACCTGGGGTGAATATCGACTTCCTGGAGAATCGCAACAGGAATTCATCTTCTCTACTCATGTGTGCCATCCCTCTTTGGCAAATGACAATCTTGCTGGGATTGGTGTTGCCTGCGAGTTGGCTCGGATATTGGCAGCGATGCCTCGTCGCCGGTTTACGTACCGTTTCCTCTTTGTTCCCGGCACGATCGGTACGATCGCTTGGTTGGCCACGCACCAAGACGTGCTTTCCTCGATTTACGGAGGACTCGTTTTGGCACTATTGGGTCATGATATGCCGTTGACGTACAAAGAGACCTTGAATGGGCAGCAGGCAGTCGATTTTTGCTTGAAGCAGTCGCTATGTGACAGCGGTTTGCCGCACGAAATCATGCAGTTCGAACCCTATGGTTACGATGAACGGCAATACAATTCGCCCGGAATTCGCCTGCCGGTGGGCTGCCTGATGAGGTCCCGTTACGCTGGCTATCCTGAGTACCACACGTCTGCGGATAACCTATCTCGACTTAGCCCGTTGCGGTTGGAGGAATCGCTGCATGTCTGCCTTCAGGCTGTCGAAGTATTGGAGCAAAATCGCGTTTATCGTAATCGTTTTCCGTATTGTGAACCACAATTAGGAAAGAGAAACCTCTATCAGTCGTTGGGTGGACGCGCTGACCGACAAGAAGTGCAACAGGCAATGTTGTGGCTGTTGAATCTGAGCGATGGACAACGCAGCTTACTAGAAATTACACAGCGAGCGAAACTCCCATTTGCGAGTATGGCCGCCGCCGCCGCGCTGTTGAGCGAAAAATCTGTGATTGAGGAATGTGTTTTCCCATGAACGACAACGAACACCTTTGTAGGGATCCAAACGCGTTAGGTTTGCGCCCCGTGGATGTGCTGCGACAGCAGGCACATCGACTGATTCCCGGTGGCGCTCATACATACGCAAAAGGAGATGATCAATTTCCCGCCAACGCTCCCGCGTTTATCGTGTCGGGTTGCGGATGTCGGGTGGAAGATACGGAAGGCCGATCCTTTATTGAATACGGCATGGGGCTGCGGGCGGTGACGTTGGGCCATGCATTTCCGGCGGTTACCGAAGCGGTCGCCCGGACTCTACATTTAGGGTGCAATTTTTCCAGGCCGTCCATTTGGGAAGTTTCGTGTGCCGAACAGGTGTTGAGTCTTTGGAATGAACCACTCATGGTTAAATTCGGCAAGAACGGCAGTGATGCAACGTCGGCCGCTGTACGGTTGGCACGAGCCTATACAGGCAGGGATCTGATCGCTTGCTGCAGCGATCAGCCGTTCTATTCCGTGGACGATTGGTTTATTGGTCTGACCCCGATGAATGCCGGAATTCCTCCGGCGATTCGCAACCTTACCAAGACCTTTCGTTACAACGATATCGCGTCTGTAGAGTCCTTATTTCAGACACATTCGGGGGAGATAGCCGCTCTGATCATGGAGGCAAGCACCTATTCGGAGCCGCAGGACGACTTCTTGAACCGAGTGGCAGACCTGTGTCACCGCGCAGGCACGCTTTTTATTCTAGATGAAATGATTACGGGATTTCGTTGGCATCTGGGCGGTGCTCGAGCGGAATACAATCTTCAGCCAGACTTGGCTACTTATGGAAAGGCGTTGGGGAACGGTTTCTCTGTGTCAGCTTTGGTCGGGCGGCCAGAGATTATGCGACTCGGAGGGTTGGAGCACCATGAACCTCGTGTATTTCTGATGTCCTACACTCATGGTGCCGAGCTGTGTGGACTAGCTGCGGCGCACGCTACCGTCGCTGCTTACAAAACACTTCCAGTGATCGATACGATGTACCGTCAAGGACAAAGACTCAAGGAGGGCATTGAAAAAATCGTCCAAGACCGGGGTTTGCAGTCCCATTTTCAAATCATGGGACGCCCTTGCAATCTCGTTTTTGCCGCCTACGATGCGCGGGGCCAACGAAGCCAGGCATTTCGCACCTTGTTCTTGCAAGAGTTGGTGCGTGGCGGCGTTCTCGGGCCGTCCTTTGTTGTGAGCTACTCCCATGATAACGATGCCGTCGATCACACGATTGCGGTTGTGGGACGAGCGTTGGACGTATACGGAAACGCCCTGCGAGACGGAGTCGACCGATATCTGGAAGGACCGGTGTCCAAACCCGTATTCCGTCGATTTAATCACGAAGAGTTTTCATGATCGGATACCTAGGATCGCAGTCAGTACGAATTATTTCGACGCAGGAAATCTGAAGCTTATGTCAACGAGTTGTCTCGATGCGATGTGTCGGTCGTGCGGTTCCGTGCTCTCCGATGTTGTTCTTGACTTGGGGATGTCACCCTTATGTCAAACAGTGAAACCTCCGTCCGCTGTCGATACCTACGAGGTCTTTTATCCTCTCCGTGTCTATTTGTGCCACGATTGTTGGTTACTCCAACTTCGTGAATACGCGTCGCCGCATGAAATTTTCCAAGACGATTATCCGTACTTCTCGTCCTTTTCAGATTCCTGGCTGGAGCATGCGCGTCAGTACACGAACGCAATGATTGACCGGTTTAGTTTGGATGGAAGCTCACAAGTCGTCGAAATCGCCAGCAACGATGGATATCTATTGCGGAATTTTGTTCAAAGGAGGATTCCGGCATTGGGTATCGAGCCGGCGAAAAACGTGGCCAACGCTGCGCGGGCCGCCGGCGTACCCACGATTAGTCGCTTTTTTGGACGTGAATTGGCCCGTGAGTTGGCAGACGAAGGGAAGCAAGCCAACTTACTACTGGGGAACAACGTGCTTGCTCACGTTCCCAACTTAAATGACTTCGTGGCAGGGCTGGCAATTTTACTGCAGCCGCACGGGGTGCTGACGATGGAGTTTCCGCACCTGATGGAACTCATGCGTGGCAATCAGTTTGACACGATCTACCATGAGCATTTCAGCTACCTCTCACTAGGATCGGTCGAACAGGTTTTTGCTCGGCACGGTCTCATGGTTTTTGATGTGGACCGTCTACCAACGCACGGCGGTTCGCTGCGGATTTATGCCCAATTGGAACACGGTGGTCGCTTCCAGACCGACGAACGGGTGGGGCGTTTGAGAACGGCGGAACAAGAGGCCGGCCTTCGAGATGTGGCTAGTTACCACGTGTTTGCCGACCAAGTTGCCGCTACAAAACGGCAAATTGTTCGGTTCCTCCTGGACGCTCAGGCGGAAGGGAAGCGGGTCGCCGGCTACGGCGCTCCAGGAAAAGGGGTCACCCTCTTGCATTACTGTGGGATTAACGCAGACTTGATCGCCTATACTGTCGATCGCAACCCACAAAAACAGCATCATTTTATGCCCGGCACGTCCATTCCGATCTATCCACCCGAATATATCGAACGAGATCGTCCCGACTACCTATTCTTGCTGCCTTGGAATTTGCGAAATGAAATCGTTAAGCAACAACAAGGCATACGAGCGTGGGGCGGAAAATTTGTTGTCCCGATCCCCCAAGTTGAGATCATTTAGCGAATTTATTGGAGCACTTCAGCCACGGCTTCCGCCGCTGTCCACAATCCAATACTACACGAAAGACAAATTATGAAAGTGGTGCTCTTCTGCGGTGGCATGGGAATGCGAATCCGCGAACACTCGGAAGTTATTCCAAAACCGATGGTATGCGTGGGCTACAGGCCCATTGTCTGGAACTTAATGAAGTACTATGCCTTTCATGGCCATACTGACTTTATCCTTTGCTTGGGGTGGAAAGGCAACGTGATTAAGGACTATTTCTTGCGGTATGACGAATGCGTGTCGAATGATTTTACGCTGGAAGGTGGAAATGTACAGCTTCATAATAGCGACATTCACGAGTGGAAAATCACCTTCGTCGATACCGGACAAACCGCCAACGTCGGTCAGCGCTTGAAGCAGGTGCAGCACTTGGTGCAGGACGAGGAATATTTTCTGGCAAACTACAGTGACGGACTTACCGACTTGCCGTTGAACGATCTGGTGGATGATTTCAAGCAGAAGCAGGTTGTGGCCAGTTGTCTTTGTGTAAAACCCGCACAGAGTTTTCATCTCATTGATGCCGACGAACACGGGATGGCTCAGCGGATCACGCCGGTGGCTCAGGCAGAACAATGGATGAATGGCGGTTTCTTTGCCATGACTCCGGAGGTGTTCAACTACATGCAACCAGGAGAGGACTTGGCTTTCGAACCGTTTCGGCGATTGATTGATGTGCAAAAGCTAGGTGCATATCGCTACGAGGGCTTTTGGGGCTGCATGGACACCTACAAGGAAAAACAGGCACTTGACGACATGTATGCGCGGGGCAATACACCGTGGGAAGTCTGGAATCGACAGACGCCGGCCGGCGAAGCCTAGCCGTTTCAAAATGACGCGTTTTGTCAAAATCGGTTTATTTCACAGATCGTTGGGAACTGCATGGCAAAAAGTGACTGGATCAACTGGCACAAGGTACAGCGAATTCTGTGTATCGGCGCACACGCCGACGACATTGAAATTGGCTGTGGTGGTACGATCTTACGGATCCTCCATGAGAATCCACTATGCGAAGTACACTGGATCGTGTTGAGCGCCGCCAAGGAACGAAGAGTTGAGGCTGCGGCGAGTGCCGATGCCTTTTTGGCTGGGGCTGTGCGAAAAGAAATCCGACAGTACGAATTCAGCGACCGGTTCTTTCCGGCTGAGGTTCGAGAAATTAAGCAAGCCTTTTTTGAGACACGTGAAGAGTTTTGCCCGGATTTAGTGTTTACGCACAGGATTGAGGATAGGCATCAAGACCATCGGTGTGTGGCAGAATGTACTTGGAACACCTTTCGGGAACAGTTGATCTTGGAGTACGAGATACCCAAGTATGAGGGTGATCTCGGACAGCCCAATTTTTTCGTGGAACTCAATCGAGAGATTTGTCAACGCAAAATATCGCTGCTCATGGAGCACTTCCCGAGTCAGCGCGGCAAGTATTGGTTTGACGAAGAAACCTACTGGGCTTTACTGCGACTGCGAGGACTGGAAGCGCGTGCGACGTCTCGTTACGCAGAGGCATTTACGGCGAGAAAAGTAATTGTGGCAAGTTAACGAACCGCTCAAAGATTGCCCCTTCGGCGAACGCGGCTCGTCGACATCTAGTCGTTAGGTGTGATAGTCGGCATTGAGGCGAATGTACTCAGCTGTTAGGTCACTTGTCCAAAATCGGATTGATGCGTCGCCCTGACTGAAATCAAGATCGATTCGCGTTTCAAACTGATCGCGAATGGAATGGGAGACGGCATGCGAATCGCATCGAACCGGCGCTCCGGCTTGAAACAGGCGATATCCATTCAGGTCGAGCGTAACTTGGTTGACATCAAAGGGTACGCCGGCATAGCCGGCTGCGGAAACGATGCGGCCCCAGTTGGGATCGGCACCGGTGATGGCTGTCTTCACCAGGGGGCTGTTGGATACCGTTTCGGCAATGCGCCGCGCGTCCGCGTCAGTCTTACAGCCGCGTACGGAGACGACAATCAAGTGGGTTGCGCCCTCACCATCTGACGGAATCGCACGTGCCAATTCCTCGCAGACAATTTCCAGATTTTGCGCGAAGGCCATGCGCTGTGTTTGGGACAGGGGACTTGCCGCCGCTTCGCCGTTTGCCAGCAATAATACTGTGTCGTTCGTACTCATGTGCCCCTCGACGCTAATACAGTTAAAAGTCCGTTCCACTGCTTGGGACAACAGATCTTGGGCTTCAGTCGGATCCAGCGTCACGTCGGTCAGTAGTACTCCCAGCATAGTGGCCATGCGTGGCCCAATCATCGCAGCCCCTTTAGCCAAACCGAGCAATGCGGCGTTGGGGAATATGTCTTCGAGGCCGCGACTGAACAACTTATGACTGGAGTCTGTGGTCATGATGCCGCGAGCCGCTTCAATAACATGTTCCGCATCGCGTCCCAACTCTGCCGAGGCAAGTTCAATTCCACGTTGAATTCTTTCCATCGGCAGTGGCTCGCCAATAATTCCCGTCGAAAGCACAAGGACCTGGGTATCGCGCGCACCACATGCCTTGGCCGCCAGAGCCGCCATCTGTCGGGCGTCTTCCAGGCCCCGATCGCCAGTGCACGCATTGGCATTGCCCGAATTGGCGACCACGATGCGAATATCACGGCTGGGGGTACGCTCTCGGTCCAATTGAACTGGAGCGGCAGAAAATAGGTTGGCAGTATACACGCCCGCCGCGACGGAGGGTCGGTCTGCCACAATAAGTGACAAATCCTGTTTGTTGGGGTTACGTTTTACCCCGCAATGGACTCCCGCAAAACGAAATCCCTGGGGAATTGAATGCCGCGTTTCGACTGGCTCCGGATAGTCACCCATGTTTTTTAAATGTCTCCAATCAATTCAAAGCAGTTAGCTCAAGCCTAATCGTTGATCATAACCGAACATAACATTCATGTTTTGTACTGCAGCGCCCGATGCACCTTTAATCAGGTTATCGATGCAACTTATGGTTACCACGCGTCCTCGCACAATTCGAGCCGTAATATCGCAGAAGTTTGTGTGGGCTGTATCTTTTGTCGCTGGAAAATGATCCACGACGCGAATAAAAGGTTGCCCCGAATAAAAGTCGCGCAACATTTGGAGGATATCACTCTCTTGAAACGTACGAATGGGACGAGAATACGTGGTAGTTAGGATGCCGCGATCCATCGGAATGAGATGGGGGGTAAAAATCACGGCGACGTGCCGCCCGGCAATCATCCCCAGTATCCGCTCGATTTCCGGTGTGTGGCGATGCTTTCCCACAGCATAGGCGGAGACACTTTCGTTACATTCTGGGAAATGTGTGGTGAGTTTCGGCGTGCGTCCAGCGCCGCTCACGCCACTCTTGGAATCAATGATAATGTCTTCTGCGTCGATCCATCCATCACGTAGCAAGGGTGCCAATGGCAAGATGGCCGACGTGGGATAACAGCCTGGATTCGCTACCAGTTGAGCCGCGGCTATTTCTGGCCCAAACCATTCCGGAAGTCCGTAGGGGGTCGAGCCAAGGCGATCCGGATCCGGATGTGCGTGTTCGTACCAGCGACGATAGGTTTCCGGGTCACCGAGCCGATAGTCGGCACTCAGGTCAATGATGCGTGTGCCATGTGTGAGAAGTTCTCGCACAGCTTCCGCGGAAGCAGCGTGGGGAAGACATCCAAATACACATTGACAACGACGCGCTACCTCGGGAATCGGCAGGTTTTCCACACTGAGTGAAATTCGACCGTTAAGTTGGGGGTGGACTTCGCCGATTGCCCGTGCGTCTTCCTGGCGCGAAGTCAGAGCAGTGATCTTCACGTGTGGGTGTCGCACCAACAATTTTGCCAATTCAAGGGCTGTATAACCGCTGGCTCCCAATATTCCTACCGAGACCATGAAAGAACCTCTCGAACTACTATGTGTTTATCGAATGTCCGCCACCGGGGGAAATCGTGGAATTTTCGAGTACGACAATATAATCTTTACGACTCGGCTGGATCAGGGGACTGCCGGAGGTATCCAACGACGACAGCGAAACCTAGGGGGTGTCAAACCAGTCGGACATCACCGGCAGCGAACCACGACGAAAATGTCATTAAAAAAGCAAACCTGTAGGATTGGACCCGTTGCCATGTCGGTATCGGCCGTCGTGGCCTGCTCGGTTGTGTGCATGCCAAAGGAGGGTGAAATCGCCGCTTCGCCGCGAATCGACAAAGTGTCTCGATTTAATACGACGGCGTAGTCGGCCGAATAATCTGCGGCGAGGTCCCTAAGTCGTTGGCGGGACGCAATTTCGTCGTAAGGAGGCTCGACACCTGTATCTCGAAATTCGTACAATCCCTGGATTCGCGCTCGCCATTCAAGGATCCCTGCGGCGTCTTGCGGTATATTCTTGCGGTTAACAATTTCCGCTCGCTCGCCCAACCAATGGAATGTCTGTTGGCACCTTGGCGTAAGGAAAAGAGCTTGCGGCGGCGTGTTCTTTCGGATCCATTCGCACGCCTCTTTCCATTGCGCATAGGCGGCAAGTTGCCAGGGTTGATCTTGAAATAGGTTGCTCAGCCCCTGTAAGTCGGCCGACGGAATCCACGACCAACGGTTCACGTAGACTGCGAGTGTCGCAGCAACCGCCATTCCGACTACTATGACGCGTAATGCACGTGTTAGGTTCACCGCAGAGCGAGTTTCAAACAACCAGGCGACCGCTGTTAATGACACGCCGCAGGGGACCGCGACATCTGCCCAGCGAAACCAATAGTACCGCATCCAGCTGGCCGACAGGCCGTTGTCATGACGAGTGATCGCGTACACGATACAGCCGATGAAACCAAGGCACAAAGATCCGCCCACCACGCGGTGGATTCTCAGGAGGGCTTCTGTACGCGGCCCATATTTCCAGCAGATGCCCCACAGTAGTGCGAGCACTGAAAACCTTAGCCAGGCTACCGTACCAAATTCTGTTGGGATAAGGTGATGCGGCAGGCGGAAATGGACATAAATTTCGGCGGCCATACGGCGAGTTTCGGGTAAAGTATTTGTCGTAAGTCCGATCACGCTGAACAAGCCCGGAGTTGCCAGAAGGCAGCCAAGCACCATCCAGACCCGATTGGTCCGCCACGAACTTCCCGTCCCCTGGGAGCAGGTCCAAGCAAAAAAAGCCGTAATCCAGGCCCATCCACCCACTACCGGGTGCCAGGCAATGGCCACGCCGAGTGACGGCCAGGTATGTTGCCAATTACCTGCCGCAATCGTGGCAAGTCCCGTCAAGATCCAGGGAAAGGCAAAGCTCTTTGCTTCCAAGCCGCCGAGCACCCATTCTCCCGACAGATTGCACCAGAAGACGCCTGACATAGCGAGTGCCGCAGTGAGGATTGCGATGGCATGCCGCGGCACTAGGCAATAGCTAAGACGATGCCATGTCCAAGCTAAGTGCAAGCAGGTCAAACCGCGCCCCAGGTACGCCACCCAGGGGAGCGGCAGCCACAGCGTCGTCCAGCCGAATGCAGCATAGAAGAATGCGTGCGCATCGGCCGAATTTAAGAAAAAATCGTCGCGACACCATTCAGGTTGCCAATAATGCCGCGCCTTGCATAGGTAATGGGCTTCGTTCGAATCGGGTGCCAGCCCCGACGCCATTCCTAAGAAAAGAAGCCAAATTAAAGTTACCGTCGCTGTGCTGTGAAGGACTTGATCGCTGACACCTATTCGCACTGACCCGCCTCCGCTTCGATGAACCCTGATCCTGAGAATCTGTTGGACTGCGGTGGCTCACTCGTCGCGATCGCAGTCGAAAATGATATAATCGCCGACTTCGGCCGTCCACCCATTTCAACTTAGAAAGTTTCCGTCGCATGCAGCCCGATCAATCCATTTCCTACCAGGAGTTACAGGACCCCTTGATGAGGCTGTGGGAGTCCGCGGTTCGGAGCGTCTGGGCCGTGGATGATTCGTTTCGCGAACGACGGGAGACCCCTGTATTTACCGTGAATGGGCGCTACGTTCCGCAGGGCTGGACTGAGTGGACACAGGGGTTTCAGTTTGGTTGTGGATTCATGGTCTTCGACGCAATTGGCGATCGACGGACGCTTGAGATCGCTCAACAGGGAACCATGCATCGTATGGCGGAGCATGTCTCCCATACGGGGGTGCATGATCATGGATTCAACAATGTTAGCACGTTTGGTCATTTGCGACGCTTGGTCAGGGATGGACGTGTGGAAGGGGGGCCGGGACTGGTCGACTATTGTGAAATGGCTTTGCGCGTCAGTGGAGCGGTACAGGCGGCCAGGTGGTCATCGACGAACGACAACTCTGGCTACATCTATTCGTTCAACGGACCTCATTCGTTGTTTTCGGACACAATTCGTTCACTCCGCAGTCTGGCGCTCGCTCATCAGTTGGGGCACGTGCTTTGGAGCGAAAACGACGTACGAATATCACTGCTTGATCGCCTCTGTCAGCATGCCTTGACCACAGCTAAGTACAATGTTTACTACGGTGAAGGGCGAGATATCTACGACGTCGTGGGACGGGTTGCTCACGAGAGCATATTCAATACGAATGACGGTCGTTTTCGTTGCCCGAGTTCGCAGCAAGGCTACAGCCCCTTCAGCACTTGGACGCGGGGACTTGCCTGGATCATGCTGGGCTATGCGGAGCAAATTGAGTTTTTTGATTCGCTCAACGGCCCGTCCGGCGACACGCATCTGGCAGCCGAGGGGTCGAGCGAGGTTTCGCAGCCAGGCACTCGCTCTGGCGAGTTTTCAAACTTATCGGATGTCATGTTGAAAGCGGCATGTGCGTCGAGTGATTTCTACATCGCCCATACTTCATTGGACGGCATACCGTACTGGGATACCGGTGCGCCTGGCCTGGTTCACTTGCCCGACTACCAGAATCAAGTGGCCGATCCGCTGAACCCTTATGAGCCGGTCGACAGTTCCGCAGCGGCGATTGCTGCCCAAGGTCTCTTGCGGTTGGGCGAGGCTTTGGTGAGGCGAGGCGACTCCGAAAGAGGGCAGCGATACCGGCAGGCCGGGCTGACAACCGCTCGAACACTCTTGGCTGAACCGTACCTGAATACCGATCCGGCCCATCAGGGAATTCTCCTGCACGTCGTGTACCACCGTCCTCGTGGTTGGGATTATGTTCCAGCGGGCAGGGTGACGCCCTGTGGTGAATCGGCACTTTGGGGCGACTATCACCTACTGGAGCTCGGGCTGTACTTACAGAGAATGGCCAGTGGCGGACCCTACTACGCATTTTTCGACCGTGGCGTCTGATCCGGTGGCAGGGTAGGCTGCCGGTTCGGGCGTGTTCCGCCTTTATCAGTTGAAGTGGCCTTGCCGGTAACTCCCCTTTCGCGAGTTGTCTCTCTCCTGCGAATGGCTCATCCCCGCGGGCCTCGGCAGCCGAAACTAGCCGGCCGTCGGCTCGTCTTTCTCGCGGCTGAACGAAATCTATCGCAAAAAGAATAAAACTTTCAATTTTTTGACGGAAAAGCGTTGCAGTCGGTCAACATCTGGTGGATAATGAGGTACTATTGAGCGGGATCGTGCACTCTGAGAGACTGCCATGGCCGCTGAAGACCGACGGGACCAGTTGTTGGAGCTTGTTCGTCAGCAAGGGTTTGCCGCGCTGCCGGATTTGGCCACTTCGCTCGATGTGTCCGAATCGACGGTGCGGCGGGATTTGGACGCGCTAGAGAAGAGTGGCGTGGCCAAGCGAACGCACGGCGGTGTGTTTTACACGGGTCCATCGCCGAGTCTGGTGCATTACCAGCAGCGTCGAACCGAAGACCGCGAAAAGAAGCGTCTGATTGCGGAACTGGCGGCCACGCTCATTGAAGACGGAGACACAGTTCTGTTGGATGGCGGGAGCACGACCTATGAGTTAGCGCGTCGCCTGGTGGGACGTGGGATTCAAGTCGTGACAAATTCCTTGCCCGTGGCGAATCTGTTTACGCAGGTAGGAGACCACGATCTGGTTTTTATTGGCGGATATGTGCATTTGCGGACGGGGGTTTCCCTCGGCCCTTATGCGAATGAAATGTTGCAGCGATTGAACGTGCGCCGGAGCGTGTTGAGCGTAGCGGGTATCTCCGCACGCGGATATTTTAATAGTCATTTGCTTTTGGTGGAAACCGAACGCGCAATGATGGAGGCGGCCGACGAAGTAATCGTTTTGGCCGATGGTAGCAAGTTTGGTCGGCAGAGCCTCGCATTGTTATGCGGGCTTGGCGAAATTGACAAATTGGTGGTAGATCACGAAGTAACTGAAGATTGGCGCAGTCGCATCACGGCAGCCAACGTGGAAGTGCTCGTGGCAGGTTCAACTGATAACGGGTAATTCTGATCTGCCCACAGCGGGTAACACCTACGGATATTCGGTACAAGGGAAGGAATGGCTATGTCGTTGACGCTAACTCGCACTGCGGTGGAGCAGATCGTACGTCGGGTGTTGGCGAGCGATCCGACGTTTGATGCCGTACGTCAGGCGGGCAAGCCGTCTACAAATCTGCCGACTGATCGTACTCACAGCGACGCACGGCAGTCGACCGAGCCGAATTTGGTGGTCAGTATTTCCGCCCGGCATTGCCATCTCACCGACGAACACGTGGAGATTCTGTTTGGCCCCGGTGCCACGTTGACGCCGCATAAACCGCTGTACCAGGACGGATATTTTGCTGCCGAAGAAACGGTGATGATCGTTGGGCCACGTAGACGTATGTTGCCGAACGTGCGAGTCCTTGGCCCCACGCGAAATCATTCGCAAGTCGAACTGGCACTTACAGACGCCATTTCGCTGGGCATTGATGCTCCAGTTCGTTTGAGCGGAAATATTCAGGGATCCCCCGGTTGCGTCATCGTGGGGCCACATGGAGTTGTGGAGTTGGATGAGGGAGTCATTCGCGCTGCACGGCACGTTCACATGAACCGCGGCGACGCGTCGAGATTTAATGTGAAAAGTGGCGACCTGATCGGACTGCGAGTGGAGTCGCCTGGTTGTACCCTCGTCATGGAAGACCTAATCGTGCGTCCCGACGACACAAGTAAGCTGGAAGCCCACATCGATACTGATGAAGGCAATGCATGCAATTTAGAACGTGCTACACGAGTTGAGTTGGTGTTTCCGCACCGAGACTGTCATTGCAAGTCTTGATTTAAGGCAGAAAATTCCACGTCAATATGGTGATAATCGCTTGAAATTTTGTTTCCGAAAGGTTCCCTCAACACTAAACGCGTTACAGAGATATCTGTTGTTTCCTTGGTAGATACTAATTCCGTTCCCTGAAGCAGGGCCAATGTGGTCAACTTCACATCGTTTTTCAGAAGGTTCCGTTATGGCAAAGACACTTGAAGCATTAGGCATGATTGAAACCAAAGGGTTTGTAGCGTTGATTGAAGCGAGCGACGCGATGATCAAAGCCGCCAACGTTCGTTTCTTGGGCTGGGACAAAGTCGGCAGTGGGCTTGTTACCGCGTTCGTTACCGGTGATGTGGCGGCTGTTAAAGCGGCGACGGATGCCGGCGCGAGTGCAGCCGGGCGCATTGGCGAGGTTGTGAGCGTTCAAGTTATTCCACGCCCACATGATGAACTGGATGCGGTACTTCCCAAATTGGGCGCAAAGTCCAGTGACTAAGTCGTCACGCCGAACTGGTCAAAACAAACAGGTAAATCGCTCATCTACTGAGCTTGGACCCGCGGTAATTTCAGGTTCTACTCGTAATTCAACAACTACTAACAAACTCAACCGGAGTACATCCAACATGGATAATAGCGCTATCGGACTCATTGAAACCAAAGGATTGATCGGACTCGTAGAAGCCACGGATGCCATGGCGAAGGCAGCCAACGTCAAGATCGTGCGACGTGTTTCGATTGGTGGCGGATTGGTCACGGCGATTGTCAGCGGTGACGTGGGAAGCGTTCGCGCTGCCGTCGAAGCGGGGGCCACGGCTGCCTCTCATTGTGGTGAGCTGGTAAGTAGTCACGTGATTCCTCGCCCGGCCGAAGGCCTACTGGATTGTTTCTTGTCGTAAGAGGGTCGTTCGTATCTCAGCCGATGCGGTAACACAGCGGTAACATAGTTGACGCGGGGGGAGGCCACACCATGAAGGTCTTGGTCGCAAATTTAGGTTCGACGAGCTTTAAATATCGATTGTTCGATATGTCAGTTGAACAAGAGATGGCACGAGGCAGTGTTGAGTCCATTGGTAAGGCAGAGAGCCTGTGCCGTGTTCGAATCGGCGATCGGTCGTATGAGCGTCGCGCGTCGGTTCCCGATCACGCCGTGGCCGTGCGCCAGTGCTTGGCTCAATTGACCGATCCACAGAACGGATGCCTCGGCA
The DNA here is from genome assembly GCA_027619595.1 of Planctomycetota bacterium. Classification (GTDB taxonomy): domain Bacteria; phylum Planctomycetota; class Planctomycetia; order Pirellulales; family Pirellulaceae; genus JAQCHP01. The sequence continues at coordinate 28,543 of JAQCHP010000024.1, read as the reverse complement.
AACCAAGTGACGTATCGGCCATCGGCTTCAAGGCGGTCCACGGAGGTCGAATATCGGGTGTGCAGCGGGTCACGAGCGATCTATTGCAGGCTATGGAAGAATTTCGTGAAGTGGCGCCGGCGCACAATCCACCCTACGTGGCTGCGATGCGACTCTTGGCAGAGCAGGTTCCCGATATTCCGCTTGTCGCTGCGTTTGAGACCGATTTTCACCGAACGATTCCGGATCGCAATCGCTACTATGCCATTCCAAGGGAATGGGCCGAAAAATATCACGTCGTGAAGTGGGGATTTCACGGTGCCAGCCATCGTTACATTGCCCGACGACTCGCGGAAATTACCGGTCGCGATGACCTGCGAATTATTTCTTGCCATTTGGGTGGCTCCAGCAGCCTGTGTGCGATTCGCCACGGCGAAAGCAGGGCCGCCTCGATGGGGATGAGTCCTCAGAGCGGGCTGCCACAGAATAATCGAGTCGGTGATCTCGATCCCTTCGCTTTACCATTGCTGATGGAACGCACAGGTATGGACTTGCCTGAGTTACTTTCACATCTGGCTAATCACGGTGGATTGCAAGGCCTAAGTGGTGTTAGCAACGACATTCGTGAGTTGCACTCAGCAACGGAGCAAGGGAACAAACAGGCTCAATTGGCGTTGGACGTTTATGTCGGTGAAGTTCGTAGGTACCTGGGAGGTATGCTGGTGGAGCTCGGCGGAGCCGACATGATCGCTTTTACAGGCGGAATTGGGGAAAACGACCCCGTGATTCGTCAGGCGATCTGTGAGGGACTCGAATCGTTCGGGATTGTGCTCGATCCTAGCCGTAATCTCGACGCACGCAACGAAGCAAAAATTCAGGCCGACACGAGTCGGACGCAACTCTGGGTTCTTCCGACGAACGAGGAACTCGTTGTCGCTCGACAGACCAAGGCCCTGCTGCAGGGGTAAATTATGTTCATCGCCAAAGTAACCGGATCGCTTGTAGCCACGCAAAAAGTGGAAACGATGGTGGGACACAAATTGCTCCTGGTGGAGCCGTATCGACTTGATCCGGAGACCCGCAAGCTTCTATTGCCCACCGGACGAACGTTTGTCGCTGTTGATGCTTTGGGCTGTGGCGTAGGCGAATACGTGCTTATCACTCAGGGGTCCAGCGCACGCCTGACACCCGAAACCAGCAAATTACCTGTTGACGCTGTAATTATTGGCATTGTGGATCAAGTGCACGTCGAACAAAACTGCGTATTTTCTCGTGAAAGTGAAATCTGAAATGAATCTAACTGAAGACATGATTCGCCATGTGGTAAGTCAAGTGCTCGCCGAAGTCGGACGCATTCCGGCTGTGGGAACTGGTAATTCATCGCCGAAAACTGTGTCGGTAACGGGAGTTGGCGCCCGTGGCATCTTCCAGTCCGTCGATTCAGCGGTAGCCGCTGCGCGGGTTGCGTTTCTGGAATTGTCAAAACGGCCGATCTCTGACCGAAAGCGAATTATTGACCACATCCGTCGAATTTCAATCTCACAAGCCGAAGAACTCGGCCGAATGGAAATGTTAGAGACTCAAATTGGACGATTGGACCATAAGATCGACAAACTAAGAACGCTGGGCGAACGGACCCCGGGCGTCGAGTTCTTACGCAGTGAAGTGTTCAGCGGTGACCACGGTTTGGCAGTCATTGAGCACGCGCCGTTTGGTGTCATCGGGGCGATCACGCCCGTGACACATTCTCTCCCTACCATTACCGGAAACGCCGTAAGTATGATCGCCGGCGGGAACACCGTGGTTGTGAACCCTCATCCAAGCGGCAAACGGGTGGCCGTCGAAGGTGTGCGGCGATTCAACGAGGCCATTGCCAGCGATATCGGAATTGACAATCTGATCTGCGTTATAGCCGAACCCACCCTGGAATCGGCCCAAGAACTTTTCGATCACCGCGATATTGCCTTGATCTGCGTCACGGGTGGTCCAGCTGTGGCCCGTGCCGCCATGCAGTGTGGTAAACGAGCGATTGTCGCAGGTCCAGGAAATCCACCTGTCGTCGTAGATGAAACCGCCGATCTCGCACGGGCAGCTCGCTGTATCATCGACGGAGCTTCCTATGACAACAACTTACTATGTATCGCTGAAAAGGAAGTGTTTGTCGTTGATTCCGTCTTTGATTCACTGCTCGCAGAACTCCGCTCTGCCGGAGCGGTGCAGCTGAAGTCGGACCAAATCGAGCGACTCACCGCCAAGGCGATTTCGGATATGAGTGACGGTAGTCGGAAGAAACAGGTAGCAGCCAAAGAATTTGTGGGAAAGGACGCCGCTGTGCTGGCTCAAGCAGCGGGAGTCTCTGTTCCCGCAGACACCCGGCTGTTGTTTGGTGAAACACTGCACACACATCCCTTCGTGACTGTCGAACAAATGATGCCTTTTGTCCCCTTCGTTCGTTGCCGAAATGTTGATGAGGCGATTGAGCTGGCAAAGCATTACGAGCACGGCTTTCGGCACACCGCAATTATTCATTCGACCAATGTGCGTAATATGACCCGCATGGGTCGAATCATGGACACAACGCTGTTTGTAAAAAACGGTCCGTGTTTCGCCTCGCTAGGACTAGGAGGTGAAGGGTATTTGTCCTTCTCGATTGCGACGCCAACCGGAGAAGGGGTTACGACCCCCCTGACGTTCACTCGGCAGCGGCGATGCTCGATGATTGACGAATTATGCATCTTAGGTTCGGCCTAACGCGAATTGGGCATCCTGCGGCCAACGCAGGCTGTAGGTTGGTTCACCACTTTGTCACCGCGGGTTTCCATGCAACTGGCACGAATCATTGGTCGAGCAAACGCATCCATCAAGCACCCGTCGTTAGTCGGTTGCAAAATGATGATTGTGCAGATGTTGGATGCGCGAGGCAATCTCGAGGACGCCGATCCCCTGATGGCGATTGATCTGGTTGGAGCGGGATTGGGGGACATCGCACTGTTGACCAGTGACGGTCCCCTTACGCGTGATGTTTTGCGAGATAGCAACACACCGGTGCGTTGGTCGATCATAGGAGTTAGCGACGCATGACTCCGGAAGCAGATTTTGATCAGAGAATTGTACAGGAAGTTTTGCGTCGCTTATTGGACCCGCTGTTGTTTCCAAATAGGGCCGCACCATCCACCAACTTAGTAGCATCTCCCACGTCTGGCATTGCGCCGGAGCACAGTTCGACCAAACAGAGCGTTATGGAACGCCTCATAACCTTGGAGTCGGTCCGCAATCTGAGAACGGCGGTCTCGCAGATTCAGGTCGATTCTCGCGCCGTCGTCACGCCCGCTGCGACCGACGAATTGCGTCGTCTGGGGATTGCCGTGTTACGTGGGGCTGACGGCGTGAGTGCCTCGACCAAAAGAAATCGACAGTGGTTTCTCGCCACGACGTGTACCAAATTTACCCGTCCTGAAGTGACGATCGACGCACTGCAGAGGGATTGGTTCCAGTCGGCTGATCTACGCAAAGTATTGGGAGAATGTAGTCGCGTCTTGCAGGGGCGGTTATCGGCCGCAGTCATTTATGCCCAGTCACCTGCGCTCGTTGCCTGTCTGTTGAATCGACATTCGCACGTTCGAGCCATGGTAGGCCGTGGAGTTCAACGGCTCGCTGATGACGTAAAAGCGTGCAACGCAAATGCGTTGGTAGTGGATATCCATCAGAGTGCAGCTGAGCAGTGGCAATGTGTCGACTTGTTTGCCAGGTCCTTATCGAACGATTAGCAATTTGTTTTAAACTAAAGAATCTCGTATGCGTATTGCCCAAATCATAGGAAAAGTCACGCTCAGTCGATCCCACGCGGAAGTGCGAGGATTGACGTTGCGTTTGGTGCATCCACTGTCCCTTAGCGATGCTCGCCGTGGTACCGCCTCGCCCACGGCTGACCTGATCGCGACGGTTGACGTATTGGGTTCGGGCGACGGTGACTTGGTTCTCTTAGCAGAAGGCCAGGAGGCTGCGCAGCCGTTTTATCCTGAGCGTAAACCTATCGACGCCTACAATGCGGCAATTTTGGATTCCTTGACGATCGATCCCCGTTGGGCGGATCGGGCTTAAATTGATTGCCGGAAAATCACCCGGAGAGAGCATGATGGTCAATACACACCGAATCAAACAAGATATCTGCGAGATTGGACAACGGATATACAACAAGGGATTTGCTGCGGCCAATGATGGCAACATCACGGTCCGTGTAGGGGACAATGAAATTCTTTGTACTCCGACCATGCAATGTAAAGGGTTCCTGAAGCCCGACGATATTGCTACGATCGACATGAATGGCAAGCAGATCGCTGGACGAAAGCCACGCTCGAGCGAAGCTTTGTTGCATTTAGAGATCTACCGACAGCGTCCTGAAGTCAAGAGTGTTGTGCATTGCCATCCTCCCCACGCTACGGCATTTGCAGTGGCGCGCGAGCCTATCCCGCAATGCGTACTGCCGGAAGTGGAAGTGTTTCTAGGAGATGTTCCCATCACTCGCTACGAAACGCCAGGCGGTCAAGCGTTTGCCGACACGATTCGCCCGTTTGTTGAACGTACTAACGTGATCATACTCGCCAATCATGGCACCGTCAGTTACGGAGAAAATGTGGAACGTGCCTATTGGTGGACGGAGGTCCTGGACGCTTATTGCCGCATTTTGCTGTTGGCAAAGAGCCTGGGGCACGTGGCATATTTTACTGAAGATAAGCAGAGAGAACTTCTGCAACTGAAGCAAAAGTGGGGGTTCGCCGACCCGCGCAACACGCCCGAATACGAGAACTGTGATATCTGTGCGAATGATGTGTTTCGGGAGAGTTGGGCTGCCAGCGGTGTCGAACGCCGTGCGTTTCCCGAGCCCCCACCCATGGGGCGCCGCGCGGCAGTTTCAAAAACTGTTTCACCCAGTGAATCGTCGGTGGCAAAAAAATCCGACGGCAACGGCGACGCCATGGAGCAACTGATCAAGACAATTACCGAGCGTGTGATGGCGGAAATAGCGTAAGGTTGCCATGAAGTTGGCTATGTCGTGATCGGCTAGACGCGGTAACGAATAAGACAAAAAGCGATAGGGATTCGGAACGATGAAAGTAAGTATTATCGGCGGTGGTGGGCTGGTGGGTTCGTGTGCAGCCTATGCATTGCAATGCGGTGCGATCGTGCGCGAAATCGCGCTAATCGATGTCAACCAGGACCTGGCTGCCGGCCATGCGCTCGACTTGCTACATGGCGGGCCCAGCGTGGCCGATCAGGTGATCACGTCGGGTAGCTACGAACAGATTCCAGACTCCGACGTCGTTTGTATTACGGCGGGGTTGCGGCGAAAACCAGATGAAAGCCGATTGGATCTCATCAACCGAAATGTCGACTTATTCGTCGCGATCTTAGACCAAATTCAGCAAGTCGGTCTGAAGAAGGATGCCATAGTACACGTGGTTTCCAATCCCGTAGATATTTTGACGTATTTGGCGGCGGTGCGGCTTGGGCTTCCCCATACTCGCGTTATCGGTCTAGGGACGCAGTTGGATACGATTCGTTTTAGGAGTCTCATTGCTCAACAGCTTCGTTTACCTCCGACGCAAGTTGAAGCTTTGATATTGGGTGAGCACGGTGACAGTATGGTTCCTATTTGGTCGTCGGCGACGGTGGGTGGCTTGCCGCTCGACAAGTGGCCCGGATGGGGACCTAGCCATGCCAATGGTCTCTTCGAAAGAACTCGTGGATCGGGCGCCGAAGTCATCAAACGAAAAGGAGGAGCTGGGTTTGCGGTGGGGATCGCCATTCGCGACGTCATTCACTGCATTGCCTTAAATCAGCACCGCGTCCTTCCGGTGTCAACGGTCCAAGACGGGGCGTTTGATATCCGAAACATCGCTTTGTCGGTACCGACCATTGTTGGACGCGCTGGCGTTGTGGATCGAGTCACACTTGATCTGTGGCCGAAGGAGGTGCAGGGACTCCGACGGAGTGGAACCGCGCTGCGGCAGACCTGGGAAACCGTGGCAAAACGCTTGGGGATTTAGTCCCGCGAACAGATTTCGTTTGCGGTCCGTGTGCTGCGAACGGCAGCGCAGCTCTTGTCTCTGGAGCAGTTCTTCCGGCGAGGACCGGTCGAAAGCATGTTGACGCGTGCTGATCGTTCGCATACTCTGGATGGTTTGTGTGAAGTTGTTCACAAAGCCAACTCAAAATAATGCCGTTTCGGTTATGAGTGTGGGAGAAGCATATGAGTGCGGGAGAAGGATCCGGTACCGAGTACTCAACGATGCATGGACGGGACTATCCCTCCATTCGTCAATTTACAGTCTTCTTGGAGAACCGCGTCGGTCAGTTGCTGGAGGTAGTGCGACGATTTGAGGGGAGTAAGGTCAGAATCGTGGCCTTATCGATCCACGACTGTACGGAATGTGCATTCGTCAGGTTCTTGCTCAGCCACCCCGAGCACGGCCGTGAAATTTTGGAGCGGGCTGGTTTACCCCTCATCGAAACTGATCTCATTGGAATTGAACTTCCTGACAGTCCTCAACCGCTGCTGCATGTGTGCACCGCCCTGCTCGAAGCAGAGGTTAACATTGTGCAGTCCTACCCGTTGATGATGCGTCCCCACGGTAGGCCGTCGGTCGCACTCATGGTTGATAACATAGAGATGGGTTTAAAGACTTTGGCGCTTAAAGGATTCAAAATGATCCGCGAAGAGGATCTGCACGAGCTGGAGTAGGACTGGCGATTGGGCATCTTCATGTGAGCTTCATGTCAGCTTTCTATCAGCGGCGGCCGCCCCTCTGAGCATGTCCTTGCGTTTCACGCCACAATTCATCAACGTCATTTCGAGTAGTAGTTAAGAATTCATGACCATTCAAGTAACTTGTACGAAATGCTTGAAACGATTTAACGTTGCGGACGCCCATGCCGGAAAGACAGGTGCTTGCCCAAGCTGCAAGAGCCCGATCAAGATCCCGGATCGGAGCGAAGAGGTTGTCATTCACGCGCCGGAGTCCTTTGGTCCAAAGGATGCAACCGGCCGCGCGGTACTTAAGCCGATTGAGCGGAAGGAAGTGACGCTCTCTCCCGTAGTTATTGGTGCGACGGTGGGCGCAATTGCCGTTGTGTTTGGGTTGGCGTTCTTGGTCGGCCGGCTGGACGTAGCCACGGGAAGTGCGATCGGGCTGCTCGGCTTCGGTGCCGTACTGATTGGGCCACCCTTGGCCTATGCCGGGTATGGTTTCCTGCGAAATGACGAACTGGGGGCTTTCTCGGGCCGTGAATTATGGCTGCGCGTGTTCGCCTGCGGGTGGGGGTACGCAGCACTGTGGGGTGTTTATGCAGTGGTGGTCCAGCAAGTTTTGGGCGGAAAGTCGCCTGAAATGTACCAGCTCGCCTTTATCATTCCGCTTTTTTTGGCGGTTGGCGGAGGAATTAGCTTGGCCGCCTTAGAACTTGATTTCACCAACGGCTGCTTGCACTATGCATTTTACTTGCTGGTGGCCGTATTGCTTCGCCTCACGATGGGGTTGCCGGCAGTTTGATCGGGAAAGTCTCCGTCGTCAATTTTGCTCCCGTCGACTATACTTTGGGTCGCGGCGGAAACATGAGTAAAATCGTGGATGATTTGGTCCTTGCCTTGCGGATGAGTGCCTTTGAACGACAGAGCGTCTGAGCAGCCGAGTGTCGGTGCCGCCCCGATCGAGAATCTCGGCGCCCGCGTCCGGTCTCTGCGTCTTACAGAGGACCTGAAGTCGACTTCCAACCTTCGGTCGCCCGTAATTCCATGGGTGCTTTGCGTTTTGCTAACGATGCTGACCGGTTGGTTGGCCTATCGTCAGTGGGCGGCCGACGGAGCACGTCGAGTCTCCTCCGAGCCGATCGCTGTAGGCACTAATTCAGGCAGGCTCAAGGCGCCCGCGTCTGCCGGTCAAGACGCACCGTTGGAACCGAATCTCGTTTCCGATCGTGCCGAAAATGGATCGAATGCTGTCGTGTTGGAGTCCAAAGGTTACATTGTGCCGAGGAATCAGGTTCTGGTAAGTCCGCAGGTGAGTGGTCGGATCATTCGTTTGGACGTCGAGGAAGGGAGTCGAGTTGAACAGGGACGCGTTCTTGCTGAAGTGGATCCGACGGAGTACCGCGCTGAATCGCAGCGTGTAAACGCTATGCTCGATCGCGCGCGACAGGAATTGCAGGAGCTGGAGCGAGGGGCCCGTCCCCAGGAACTCTCACAAGCGGAAGCCGAGCTTCAAGAGAATGAAATCAAGTTGAATCAGTTAGAAGGAGAATTCGGACGCCTGAGTCAGCTCCGCACGCGTGGCCTTGCTACCGAGTCCGAGTTTGACGTTGCCGAGAGCAATTTTCGGTCCACGGTTCGCCGTGTCGAAAGGCTGCGACTGGCTTTGGAGTTGCTACGAGAAGGGCCCAGGGCTGAACGAATTGCGGCCGCGCGTGCGACGGTTGCCCAGGCGGAAGCCGACCAAGCAAAGGCGAATTGGAAGTTGGAAAACTGCTCGATTCGGGCGCCTATTTCAGGGACTATCTTGAAAAAGAACGCGGAAGAAGGGAATCTCGTGAATGCAATCGCCTTTAACGGTTCATTCAGTATTTGCGACATTGCGGACCTCAGCGACCTCGAAGTGGAACTCAACATCCAAGAGCGTGACGTATCCCGAGTCTTTGCTGGGCAGCGCTGCAGTGTTCGGTGTGAGGCTTACCCTAAACGATCGTACGAAGCTCGCGTTTCCCGTCTCATGCCAATCGCCGATCGCGCTAAGGGAGCGATACCGGTCCGGGTCAAGGTCGTCGTGCCGGCTGATGAAGAAGGCGTTTACCTTAAACCTGAGATGAGCGCCATCGTTACATTTTTCAGTTCCACCGTAAAGTAGTAGTTTGTGATCTTAGCTTCTCACTCCCGATAGCCACCAAGGATTCTCGTGCCTGATCAACGATCCCTTTCGGTTTCTGAAACCCGATCAGCTCCCAGCGCCATGGTGCTCGTGGACCACGTTAGTCGCTTTTTTCAGCGTGGCGACGAAAGACTCGACGTATTGAGCGAACTATTTCTCGAGATCGCGACGGGAGAGTTCTTGGCCTTGATGGGGCCCAGCGGATCGGGGAAGACGACGTTACTTAACCTAATCGCCGGATTGGACCAACCTTCGCGCGGTGACGTATGGGTCAATCAACAGAAGGTTTCTGTGATGTCGGAGGCACAATTGGCAGCCTGGCGTACCCGGAACGTTGGATTCATTTTTCAGTTCTACCATCTACTTCCGGTGTTGACCGCGTTTGAGAATGTTGAATTGCCGCTATTACTGCTACCGATGTCGAGCAAAAAACGCATCGAGCAAGTCAACATCGCGTTAGAGTTGGTCGGATTGAATAATCGCTCAAAGCATCTTCCCAGCCAGTTGTCTGGTGGTCAACAGCAACGCGTGGGGATCGCCCGAGCGATCGTGACCGACCCGGCGCTAATTGTAGCCGACGAACCCACAGGCGACTTGGACGCACGCTCTGCAAACGACATTTTGGACCTGCTCGGCGAGTTAAAAACGTCACTTGGCAAGACAATTTTGTTGGTTACCCATGATCCCCGCGCGGCGCGCCGCGCCGATCGAATTTTGTACTTGGATAAGGGTAAATTGGTGGCTGAACCTGACGCTAGTTGGCGTGACGGACACTAATCATTTCAAGAGCTGTCGGCATGAAATACATAACGCTCATTTTCAAAAATCTTCGTCGCAACTTGATCCGATCCGGCCTGACGGCGGTGGGCGTGATGGTGCTCGTCTTGGTGGTCACGCTGATCTGGTCCATTTTGTCGTTTTTAGACAAAGCGACGGCGGAGAAGGCGGACAACCTCAAGGGGATTGTATCGGAGCGTTGGACGTTGCCCAGCCAAATGCCATTCTCGTATGCGAATTCTTTGAGCGACGGGTCGGCACGCGAACCGCAAGATGCACGTCCGACCGACGCCATGACATGGCAGTTTTTCGGTGGTTCGTTGGATCCTAAGACTCGATCGTTCGAGAATAGTTTATTTGCCTTTGCGCTGGAGCCAGCGAAACTGCTTACGATGATGGATGAACTTGATAATCTACCCGCGGCGCAACGAGACGAGTTCTCGCTCACCGTCAAGAAGCTTGAGGAGACTCGGCAAGGCGTAATTGTAGGGAAAACCCGTTTAGCGAAGATTAATCGGCGGGTGGGCGATCGGATTACTTTGTATGGACTCAACTATCGAAACCTGGAACTTGAGCTTGAAATTGTGGGACTGTTTCCCGAAGGCCGATACGACAGCAGTGCGGCCATGAACCGCGATTACTTGAACGCAGCGTTGGATGCGTATCCCTTAACGCACAATGGCGAACAACATCCATTGGCCTTGAAATCGCTGAATCTCGTGTGGTTACGGTTTCCTGATCGGAAAGTCTTTGAAGAGGTGGGGCAGCAGATCGCCGAGTCTCCCTTTTATTCCAGTCCGGCGGTCAAATTGGAAACGGCTTCTTCGGGAATTTCTACGTTCTTGACCGCCTACCGGGACCTCGTGTGGGGAATGCGATGGCTCCTCGCGCCGGCAATCTTGGTGACGCTTTCGCTCGTTATTTCCAATGCGATTGGCATCAGCGTGCGAGAACGGAGGATGGAGATGGCCATTCTCAAGGTGTTGGGTTTTCGTCCCAATCAAGTGCTCGGTTTGATCTTAGGGGAAGCGCTCATGTTGGGTGGCGTTGCGGGATTTCTCAGTTCGACTCTGACCTACCTTGTTGTGAACTTTTGGATGAATGGCGTGAGATTCCCGATAGCTTTCTTTGGCGTGTTCTATGTACCGGATGCAGCATTATGGTGGGGGCTCGCGATCGGGTTAGGAACGGCATTCGTAGGTAGTCTCTTGCCCGCCTGGTCAACACGTCGTGTCCGCGTGATTGATGTATTCTCCAAGGTATCCTAGGACATCGGACCCCTGATATGGATCGCGATGGGCAAGTTTTGGCTGTGGTTGTGGGTGTCGTCGCCGCCTGCGCGTTGCTCGTGTGGCTGGCCCAAATTCCACTCAAATACAACATTCGGAATTTGAAGGTGCGCTGGCCAACGACGGTGCTGACAGCATTGGCGTTTACGCTTGTCGTCGCGTTGCTTACCGTGATGTTGGCGTTCGTCAACGGCATGAAGGCGTTGTCCGAGTCGAGCGGCCGAGATAATAACGTGTTGATCTTGTCCGAAGGTTCCACGGACGAAAGTTTTAGCAATTTGGGATTTTCTGATATTGGAGATATTGAACGGCAGCCAGGAGTTCTCCGCGACGGCGACCAGCCACTTTGCAGTCACGAAACGTACATTGTCATTAATCAACCGATTGAAGATCCACCACCGGGTCGCCAGAAACGCCGTTTCCTTCAAGTTCGGGGACTTGATGATGCTCAGGTTTCCGCCCGCGTGCATGGTATGGAGTTGTTTCCCGGCGGAGAATGGTTCTCGGCGGGCGGTGTGCGAAAGCTCGCTGAGCTTGACGAGGATTTTTCGGCCATCGAAGTTGTCGTTGGAGAAGGAATAGCCCGAGAGCTCGGGCAGGATCGACGTCCGGAGAAAATCCAAGGTGCCACAAATACGGCACGAATTGATGTCGGCGATGTCGTTTCTTTGGGAAATCGAAGATTCGTTGTCGTGGGCGTCATGAAGAGTGCTGGCACAACGTTTGACTCGGAAGTCTGGGCCAAGCGATCGGTCGTGGGTCCGCTGTTTGGAAAAGAGTCGTATACATCACTGGTCTTGCAAACGGACGACGCACGTGCCGCTGAGTCGTTGGCCAACTATTTCAATACCGAATACACCAAGGCTTCCGTACAAGCCTATACTGAGCCCGTCTATTTCCGGTCGCTTGGCGAGACAAACCGACAGTTTCTCGTGGGGATCATTTTCGTGGCGGCTGTGATGGCGGTTGGTGGCGTGATGGGGGTGATGAACACCATGTTTGCCGCGATCAGCCAACGAATTCGAGATATCGGCGTGATGCGATTGTTGGGCTTTCAACGCTGGCGGATCCTGGTGTCCTTTTTGGTCGAGTCTATCTTGATTTCCATCTTGGGCGGCATCTTAGGTTGTGCCCTTGGTTACCTTGCCAATGGATGGACGGCCAACAGCATCTTGAGTAGTGGGCCAGGCGGAGGAAAATTTGTCGTATTGCGACTGGTGGTTGACGGGGGAATACTCGGTATCGGCATGCTCGTTAGCTTGAGCATGGGAATCGTGGGTGGCTTGCTCCCAGCTTGGTCGGGAATGAGGAAACGTCCACTCGAATCGATGAAGTAGTTTCCCTGGTAGGTTCCGTTGGGTACTCACCACTGTCGATTCCAATCGTCTTGGGTATATCGCTCGTTGACAAGCTGTTTCAGTTCCGCATCGAACGAGAATTCGAATGGATTGTGGCAGTTCCAGATGGCGCGCACTTTGTCTCGAATTTCTTTGCCGCCATTGGGAAAATTACAAACGAAGTCGGAGTGCGACCGTTTTTGACGGTATTCCGGTTCGCGTGGCGGCATCGGCAGATAGCGATCTAGCGTTGGTATTTCGAAGTTGTAGAGCAAGGTGCCGTGGTACAGAACGGACTGCCTTTGAATTCGCATACTGTTACCCGAGAACTTGCGACCGCTGAGTGCCAAATCGCTGGTGCCGCATCGTTCGACTCGTAGCGCAGGGGTCGAGAGGGCGCGAACCATCCGGTCAAGTATCCAACGGTGCGCTCGATCGGGGGACGTCAATTCGGGCGCTGCCGCTTTGCGCATGGCCAGGGTATACATCAGGCAGCCGGGGCCCGTCATGACAGTACAGCCGCCACTGACACGTCGCACAACCGGAACTTGGTCACGCTGGCAAGTTGCCAAGTCAACTTCCTGATCGGCGCGAGATGCTCGTCCGAGCACCACCCCTGGTGTGTCCATTTCCCACAATCTCAGGATGCCGCCGGGGCTTCGCTGATTGGCGTCCGCGTTGTGCTCCAGGTAGTTCAACAGAATTTCATCAAACGCGACATTTTCCGCTAGAGTCTTGTAAGTTGCTTCGACCCAGTGCATGGCCAGCTCTGCCGACTTAAGAAAGAGGATTATCGGTGATCTTCTATCGCGATGCATACACCGCGATGAAACATCGACCCTTTGGTGGCCGACACCTTGACGTTACTCGATGCTGTCCTAAACTGGTGTGTTTGGTCACCACGAAGCCCCCATCATGACCGACCCACTACCCACCCCGCCACCCCAGATCGCGCGTCGGGAGGAAGCATTACCTCCTGTTCAACCCCCAACTGCCGGCTTCTTGGTGCAGTTATTTTTAATTCCATTTTTGATCGTTTCGGTCGTGGTGTCCGTTTGGTTTGCGTTGCATTGGCTGGCCCATATGGGCAGCAACCCAGACGAAATGGTGGCGCAATTGGAATCGCTTGACAGCCAAAAGAGAAACGACCATGCGTGGCAGGTGGCCAATGACTTAGCGGTCGTGTTGAGCGGCAGAGATAGTGGCGTTCACCGACGAAATCCCGCGCTCGCGCGTCGATTGGGCGCTATTCTGCAACGTGAATGCAAGAGAGACCGTCGGTCGGATGAACGGGTTGAGTTGCAAGTCTTCTTGTGCACCACGCTTGGTCAATTTGAGGTGCCCGACGCAATTGAAGCGCTCTTAGGAGCTGTCGCCCCCGACCAGCCGCCGACCGTGCGACAGGCCGCTATTGAAGCGTTTGCCATGCTGGGTTCAACGGAACGCGTTGGTCCCGTTACGATGCGGGAAACAGCCGCCGTCGTGGCTGCTTTACGACAGGCATCGCAAACGTTCGCACAACAACAAGAATCGGAAGCCGCCAGTGCTACGATTCGCTCACGTTCGGCCTATGCGTTAGGGGTAATCGGCGGGCCCCAGGTATGTGAATCGCTCATCGTTTTGCTGAGCGATCCTTTTGAAGATGCGCGATATAATGCCGCCGCAGGACTCGCTCGGCAGGGCGATGTACGGGCCATACCCCACCTGCTGAAAATGTTGGAGCCACCTCCAACCGAAAATGAACCTTTGCCACACGATGCCGCCACCCCTACCAAAGACGATAAGTCAGCCGATTGGAAGCGCCACGTGGTGTGGGAGACCGCATTGAGTTCCATTGATTTGCTGTTAAAGAACCCCGATATTCCCAAAGCTGACCTCCTTTCGCTGCAGCAGGCCGCTGAAGTGCTTGCGCAGTCGAGTGGGGGAGCCATTCGCCTTCGTGCAGGAGCCATCCTGCGGCAATTGCAGGTTCGTGCGGCGGCCAACCATTAATCCAATGACTTACTATGTTTTGCCTATTCAAGGAGCTACGTTATGTCCAAGAGCCGTGAAGAAGTTGTTCAAATGCTCATCGCCGCCTATGGCATGGAGCTGGAAACGGTGATGAATTACATCGCCAACAGTACCAACCTCGATGGTGTCCGAGCGGAAGAGATTAAGAAGTCGCTCGGTGCCGATATTGCAGCTGAGCTCATGCACGCGCAGCAATTGGGGCAACGTATCAAACAATTGGGAGGGCTGGTACCCGGATCGCTCAGTGTCAAGTTTGCAGGTCAAACCCAACCCTCCTCTGATACAACCGACGTTGTGGCGGTCATTTGTGCCGTCATCGAAGCCGAGGAAGCTGCCTGTGCTCAATACAACAAGATCATTAAGGCCACCGACGGCGACGATTATGTAACTCAAGACCTTTGCATACGCCTACTGGGTGACGAAGAAGAGCACCTCGTCTTGTTCAAGGGTTTTCTCAAGGAATACAAATAAGGCGTTCGGGACGACTCGGCCTGGCCAACTGGCTACCGTGTTTTCGCCAACCGCTTTTCATCCACATCAGACGGCCTGATGGGGGGCCTTGCTCTCTTCAGGCCGGTGGCTGACGTACCAGGATAGGCCTTAAACGTCATGTTGGAAATGGCATATTGACGCGGTGAGATCGATGAGGCCGCTTGTTCTCGATGTGCAGGCAGTGCTAGCTGAAGCGATGCTGCCACTTGGATTGCCTTCTTTCCGTAATCGCCAGTGTTCGTCCAAGTTACGGAAAATCTTTAGAAAAAAATCCATGCTAGACTAAATAGGTCATTGCTTTTCTCGTCCCTTCCGCGCTAGATACTATAAAGGCGATTTCGCAGGGGAGTTGGTTCCGCTGACGGTCGCTTGATAGGCGTGGGCTTGTCCGGTAGTCACCAAGTCTGGTGATGGATGGCTTGATTTATGGAATGTTTGTCCGAAAGGTGGCTAGACGTATGAATGTCGCTCGTTTTTGCTTGTTGTGTCTGGGCGTTTTCGGTAGCGGTTGGTCGGTACGGGCGCAAGACCTGTACGAGCCGTACGTGGTACGGTACCAGACAATCTACGAGCGTCGTCCAGTGACGACGTATCGACTCGAGACGGAGACCGTCTTTGAGAAGCGCAAAGTGACAACCTACCGTCCCGTATGGGATACCGAGATCCGTACACGTCGTTACAGGGTTTCACGTCCGGTTCGCGAGACTTCAACCCGGGAAGAAAAGCACACCGTATTGCGTCCCGTGCAGGAGACCTTTGATCGTGTTGAGTCGTATGATCAAGTGCGCTGGGTGACGGAGACCGAAATGCGAGAAGAGCGTCGGACCGTCTACCGTCCGGTGGTGGAAACCCAGGAGCGCGAAGAGCGCGTTGTTGTTCAGCGTCCGGTGACTGAGACGAGTTCCTATGACGAAGTGTCGACGCAATTGACTCCGGTGACGACCTACCGACCCCAGGTCTACGATGCTGGATCGTATGTCGACCAATGGTCATTCTCGCAAGCGCGGCAGCGGAGTCGCTTGCAGTGGTTGGGTCGCCAAAGTTATGTAAATCCGACGACAGGTTTGACAGATACACAACGGGGCGGCTTGTATTGGGTTCCACAGCCTGCCCGTGGGGCCTACTCGGTGCAGCGCGTCTATGTTCCCAACCTCGTCACCCAGGCTGTTCCGGAGACTACGTACGTGCCACAGCAAGTGACGCGGCGAGTAGAAGTTCCCGTGACGACATATCGGGATGAAGTACAAGTGCGACGAGTTCCTGTGTCCGTGGAACGGATGGAACCCCAAGAAGAACTGCGCCGCGTACCGGTGACAGTAGAAAAGCCGGTTACGGAGCGTATCGAGCGGAAGGTGCCTGTTACGCGAACCCGTTGGGTTCCGGAAGAAGTCGTGCGTAAGGTTCCGGTTACCACGTACCGATACACGTATGAAGAAAAGGAAGAGCAGCAGA
Source organism: Planctomycetota bacterium (assembly GCA_027619595.1). Lineage (GTDB taxonomy): Bacteria > Planctomycetota > Planctomycetia > Pirellulales > Pirellulaceae > JAQCHP01. Next base: position 12,286 of record JAQCHP010000024.1, on the reverse strand, counting down.
AAGTTCGAGTTTGTCGGATGGAAGCTGTCGAACGGGAAGTGAGCGTCCCCCGTACGGTTCGACGCTGGGTCGCCTATCAATCGGAACGCCTGGTTCCCCAACAGGTTGGTGTGAGCGATCCATGTGGAGCGGGTTGGAGTGCCGATCCGGCCGGCGAACCCAACTACTTACCAAGAGAACAGGAGGGTGAGTGGACGCCGTTGGAGCGGTCAAATGAACGGGATCCGCGCGAGCCCCAAGATACTCGTAAGCCATCGATTACGGGTTCCACGACGGAATCTTCAGAAACGCAGGGATCGGCCGACAAAGCGGCCGATGTGTTGCCGCCGCAAATAAACCCGCCCAAAGCTGCCGTTGCTATTTTTGAAGACGACGGTCCGCCGAAGGCACCCGTTGCCACCGACGCGCCTCTGGACTTGAATCAACGACCGGACCAAAAAAAATAAGTCACGGATGAGTTACGGTTTTGGTTTTGCTTCAGAGAGTGTGTCTGTTTCCTACTCGACCCGCGAATGGTTCGGCACTTGACGGGTACTAGTCGATAAAACTAGACTCCCAGGGTGTGGTGCGATGTTTTCGCAGCCGCTTCATGAGTGATCGAGCTTCTCTTCGGCGGTGGCATCCAGCTCCATGTCGGCAATTCGCATAGACGTTCGATCCGCCCATGACCTGCGAGATGTGATTCATCGCGGCGTGCAGGCCTTAGCGGAGGGAAAGCTGGTTGTTTTGCCGACCGAGACCGTGTACGGGCTAGCCGCGTTGCTGCACGACACCTCAGCTGTGAAGTCCCTGTTGGACTTCAAAAATGGTACGTTGGGACGCCCATTAGCGCTATCGGTGAAGAGCAGTGACGAAGCATGGGACTACATTCCGCAGCCCGCGGTATTGGGACGGCGACTAGCGCGACGCTGTTGGCCAGGTCCCGTCACGCTGGTGTTTGACGTTGATCATCCCGAAAGTCTGGTCAAAAGACTGCCTCAAGTTGCCCAAAACGCGTTGATTTGCGACGGCACCATGGCCGTTCGTGTCCCGGCGCATGGCATGTTTCAAGAAATATTGAGACTGCTACCGGGGCCAGTGCTGCTGGCCAGCGCGAACCGCGTTGGAGTTGCTGAGCCGACTTCGGGGGAGGAGGCTCTGGTTTCACTCGGCCAGTATGTCTCTCTCATTTTGGATGAAGGACGAAGTCAATTCGGGCAGCCCTCCACCGTCGTACGTGTGAATCGTGAATCGCTCGTTGTGGAACGGGTTGGCGTTGTGTCGACCCCGACAGTGCGACGCTTGGCCAGCTTTGTGGTGTTGCTCGTTTGTACTGGAAATACTTGCCGGAGTCCGATGGCAGAAATGCTGTGCAAGCAGTTGCTGGCGGAACGCATGGGGTGTCCGATCCACGAACTTGAGGATCGAGGCGTCCTGGTGGTTTCAGCGGGCATTGCCGCGGCGCCAGGCATGGGACCGTCTCCCGAAGCAGTGCAAGTTATGTCGGAAATAAATCTTGATCTTTCGCACCATGCGTCGCAGCCAATTAGCGACCATCTCGCTAGATCAGCAGACGTGATTCTCACGATGACCCGCGGTCATCATCAGGCGCTCGTGTCTCACTGGCCCGAGTTGGCAGACCGAGCGAACGTCCTGGGTCTCCAGGGTGAAGACGTCGCGGATCCGATTGGGGCTTCGCCGGAGATGTACCGTCGTTGTGCCGAACAAATATCGACTCTACTGCGATCTAGGGTGGCCGAATGGGCTCCTGGTCTGTTAGATATACGAGTCCATGAAATAGGCCCTGAGTCCTGTCCACCGGATATTGGATAGCGTGTCCGACTTGTCTAAGTTACTTATGGGGTGGCTATGAAAATTGCTGTTGCTAGTGACCATCGCGGATATCATCTCAAGTCACGAATCGTAAAGGCTCTACGTGAATTAGGCCACGAGGTCTTTGACGATGGCACGCATGCTGCCGATAGCGTTGACTATCCTGATTATGCCGCCCAGGTTGCGCGGCGCGTTTCAACCGGCGAAGCTGCGCGTGGCATCCTCGTTTGTGGTACCGGAATCGGCATGGCGATTACCGCGAACAAGTTTCGCGGCGTGCGGGCCACGACGTGTGGCGACGAGGCCACGGCAGAGGTCTGTCGGCGTCATAATGACGTGAACGTCCTTTGTCTTTCGGGCGATGCCTGGGCCGATCGGCCGTTTGAGCCAATGTTGGGAGTGTGGCTTAATACTCCCTTTGACGGAGGTCGACATGCGAGTCGGCTAACGAAAATCCACGACATCGAGCGGTCTTCTTGCTAACGCACCGATGCCTGTCTGGCTAATTCTGAAAATGTAGCGGTTGTGCGAATTGTGCTTGGTCGCCGCACAAGAAAGTTGGCGATAGGCCGTCAAAAAGAACTTGCATCGGGGTACTTCATCGTTAGAGTGAAGGTTGATTCACGTTAGTGCGATGTGCGACGAAGCAACTTGGTAGTTTTCGTCGTTGCGCCGAACAAATTGTTGACTAAGTCTTTGTGCTCGTTAGGTTTTGCCGCTCCCGCACAGGGATAACGTTCCGAGCGTTGAGGTCCGTTTTATGGTTTTTCCACGCCCACACCGTTCTCACGACGAAGTTGATCAGCTCCTTCGGAACGCCCGTCTCCGAGATGAACTGGAACCTTTCGTTGACGAATCCTTGGACCTGCTTCAGGCTAGGCGGATGTCAACGCCCGCTGAAAATGACTATCTCGAGTCGATGTTGGCGTGGGAACGGGCACCCGTTCTGCCGATTAGCCTTTGGTTTCAACCGGAACTCTCGATTCCAGCCCCAGAAACGCTGGACGAAGTTCAATTGAGTGATCAACTGTCACATGTAATTATGCGGTTGTACGAAAAGCGAATCATTCTTGATTTTACCGACCATCTCTCCGATCGAGAATTGTATTGCTTAATTTATCGCGACATTCTGCGGTCCTTAGAGAAAAAATTGGACCGTTCGGATTCGAGCGTTCGTTGGCATTGCCTGGACGTCGACTTGGAGCCTGAGCTTTGGCTGCGTTATTACGCTTCCGAAGAAGAACGCTCAGAGTGGCAAGCTCAGTCGGGCGACCTACTCCCGCCGTGCGAGTTGCCACCCCATCCGCGGAACCTTCCGGGACATTCCTGAACTGTGCCGTACCGTCGAACGGAGAACCCGTCACGGCACTTCCAGCAAGTGACTAACGTGCTGAGGATGGGAGACTGGTCTTGCGCATCTCGCGTTGCCTTTCGGTCCGCTTCCGGAGCACGTCGTCGGCAATCGGCTCACCATCAGTGTCTGGGGAGAGCGTTCCGCTGATGTCTAGGATGCATCGGGTACCGGCAATCAATGGCTCCCGCTTGTTTTCAACCAAGACAGTTACGCTCACGGTGCTACTTTTGGCGTCCATAACTGGCGATACCAATTCGACCTGGCCGGTACGTGAGGCATCGAGTTCTGGAAACCGAATTTGAACACGTTGACCGTTCTTGAGTCTTACGGAATCTGCCGCCGAGACCGGAAAGTGGATTCGTAGGGGATCGAGCTGTGCGACAGTAATTACTTCCGGCTGATTCATGGGTACCGATTCACCGAGTTGCCTGTGGACTTTAATCACCACTCCGTCGATGGGTGAGTATACCTGTCGTCGGCGTATTTGGCGTGCGACACGTTCCGCTTCGAGATTCATGACTTTTTGTTCGTCTAAGACGTTCTGGAGTGACGCCTTGGCAATTTGCACGTCGGCCAATGCCCGCTGCAGTTCCGCCTGGTTGGCATGTCCACGCGCATCAAGCTCCTGAATCGTTTCCAGTCGTCGCTGGCGTAGATTGAGTTCAGCTGAGGCCGATTCAATACCCCCAGTCGCTCTGGCGCGGAACTGAAATACATCCATTTGTGATTGCAATACCTCGACATCAAGTGAAGCCAGCAACTGATCGGTATTTACCGTATCCCCTTCCTTAACGTGTAGTGCATCGACCACACCCGGTTCATTGGCCGCCAAGTCCACCCGACGGTTCGGTTCGGCAAAGCTTTCGATGTCATACGCGTTTGCCGTTCGCAGAGTCACTACGTTCGCAACGAACGTAATCGATAGGAGCGCCAACCCGACTACTGGGTACGCGTCCGCGAAAAAAAGAGTTTGAAAACGGGGCATCATGGAGATCCACCTGGAGTTGGCGCCCTGAAAGGAACTAGTTGAAGACCCAAAGTAGCTTGCTCAAGTCTAGCCCATCGGATCGTACCGCTACGGATAACTGTTCGCATGCAATCGCTTCCCCAAAACCATGCTGGGGGTCGGGTTGGAGCGATTGCTTGGAATTTGACACCGATACCTTGGGGGTGGGTCGCTCGGCCGAGGGCTTTGATCAATCCCCTCCCCTTAACTAGAATGGGGAGGTGGGTTCATGTTGGGAGGCTTTTGGTGAATTTCAATCGTACGGCAATTTGGCGGATGATCTCTGGATTGACGTGTTCGGTCGCCATGCTTACTTTCGCCCGGTTCGGCGCTGCGGCGACAACCTTCCAGATCTCGTATCAAGATCCAACGGGAAGTCTGAATAGCTTGACCAGCAGTCTCAATGCCCATATTCTCGCGGCCGCCAACGAGTGGAGTTCGCACTTCGAAGAATCGTTCGGGAGTTTGGAAATACTTGTGGTCTCCGACACGACGGTCCCCCGCGCTACCGGACGAAGTCTGACGTCGTCGTTCGTTGGTACGGTAGACGGTTTCTTTCTCTATGAGATGGGCGCAGCGGCCAAAATGCAAACGGGAATCGATCCTAATAGTACGGCCTTCGATGTCGAAATCACTTTCAACCCCGGATATGCCAACAACGAACTTTGGTTCGACCCAGATCCTCTGACCCGGACCGCGCCTGTACCCAGTTTACGGACCGATGCGATGAGTGTGATCTTGCACGAATTGGGGCACGCGTTAGGTATCAATGGATGGCTCGATGCATTGGGTAACTTACCTGGAGACTACATGTCGACCTTTGATGCCGAGGTGGCAACTGACGGTGACCATCTCTATTTTGTGGGCGCGAACGCGCAACGAGAATATGGCGGACCAGTTCCGATTACGGTTGGTGTTCCCAGCCATATCGGAAATTTCGCACCGAATCCTGGCACCGATCTCTTGGGCGATCTCATGAATGGTGTTCAATTCCTTCGCGGGAGCAGATATAGCATTAGCCAGCTTGACTTGGCCCTACTTGCGGATACCGGGCTGCCGATCATCGGTTTCAATCTGCTAGGTGACCTTAATGATGACGGAGGTATCGATGGCGCCGACCTTGGATTGCTATTCTCCGCTTGGGGGCTTGTCAACAGTACGGCGGACCTCAACGGGGACGGTTCGGTTGATGGCGCTGACGTAGGAATTCTCTACGACGGGTGGACAGGCGATAGTGCTGACTTCCATTCGGCGATACAATCGGTTCCAGAACCAGCGGTATCGGCTTCATTGCTGGTGATCTTCGTGGCGGCCGCGACGCGAAGGTCCGCAGGGTTTCGATAAGTCGAAGGCGAACCACTCGCACGCGATATCGATGGGATCGGTCTTAAATTCGCGTAAATCTCAACCACTTGGCGGCGAAAGTGAATAGAATCTCAACGCAGCTCGATCTGAAGCATGTGCGGGTTTATCCCGTGCGAACGCGCAGCAGTATCGCAAAGATTGACGACATTCTCGTCCTGCCAGACACCGACCCTGCCCCTTTGTCGGAGGAGACGAATCGACATCTCGACGAGTGTGTAAAGCGAGTGCGACGAGCTCGTGCGCGTGATGCCACCGTGTCGCTCATCTACGGTGCCCATCTGGTAAAAAACGGAGCCGGTTTGATCGTTCAGCAACTGCTCGCGCAAGGCTGGGTCAACCATTTGGCTACCAATGGAGCGGGAACCATTCATGATTGGGAATTTGCCTATTTTGGGCAATCGACGGAAAGTGTGCGAGACAACGTAGCAACCGGGTGCTTTGGAACTTGGGATGAGACCGGCAAATATCAGAATATGGCAGTGTTGGTCGGGAATCTGTGCGGCGCAGGGTATGGAGAGTCCTTGGGACGAATGATCCAAGAAGACCAGATCTGCGTTCCATCCGCGGATGATTTGCGCCGGCAGATCCAAGAATTGCCAGCCGACCCACGCACGCCAGCTCGAGCTGACTTGTTGCAGTCGCTCATTGAGCACCAGCTGCCCGACGGAGTATGGTCCGTGCCACACGTCCGCAAAGACTCGTCCATTCTTCGGGCTGCCATCGAATTCGATGTTCCGCTGACTGTCCATCCGGGGATCGGCTACGACATTATCGCCACGCATCCGATGTATCAAGGCGGAGCTTTAGGACGAGCCTCAGCAGTGGATTTCGCTCGCTTCGGCCAAGCCGTCGAAAATTTAGAAGACGGGGTTGTTTTGTCGGTCGGATCGGCGATTATGGGCCCGCAAGTATTTGAGAAGAGTGTGAGTTGTGTGAATAACCTCCGCTTGCAGCACGGACGACCGGTTCTGTCGGGTCATTATATTTGTGTCGTCGACTTGCAAGACGGAGGAGGGTGGGATTGGACGGTCGGCGAGCCCCCCGCGACAAATCCAGCCTATTATTTGCGGTTCTGTAAGTCGTATTCGCGAATGGGCGGTCAGATGCAGTATCTTTGCTGCGATAATCTTTTGTTCTTGCACCATTTGTACCACCGCCTCTGTAAATAGCGTGATTTAGCATGTTATCCCTGACGCGTTTCGAGGAGTTTGTTGCCACCTTTCGCCAAATGCGGATCGTGGTTGTCGGTGACTTTTGCTTGGATCGCTATCTTGAGATCGACTTTCGCCGACAAGAAATTTCGCAAGAAACCGGTTTGCCGGTATGGAACGTTGTCCAAGTCCGCCCACAGCCCGGAGGTTGTGGCACCATAGTGAATAACCTTGTCGCTTTGGGGGTGCGGGAGATACACCCTGTGGGATTTTTTGGCTTCGACGGAGAGGGTTGGGAGCTTCACGATCAGTTGAGCAAAATGCCTGGAGTTCAGTTGGACCATTTTCACCAAACTGCCGCTCGACGTACTTTTACCTACACGAAGCCCATGTCAGTTACGGCGATGGGTCCGCCACAAGAACTCAACCGTATCGACATTAAGAATTGGACACCAACACCATCAGAGGTTTCGCGTTTGACCGGCACTTCATTGCGGAGCCTTGTGCAGCGATCCGTTGATGGTGTAATTGTGCTCGATCAATGTGATACTCCTAATGTCGGTGTCGTAACCGACGAATTACTGATAGATCTTCAGCATGTGTTGGCAGATTCGCCGGAGCTTGTTGTGGTGGCAGATAGCCGGAGTGGATTGCGGCGATTTCCTCCGGTAACCTGGAAAATGAATCGTAATGAGCTACAGAATTTGCTGGGTGAAGGCGGCGGAACAGCATCTGATCTAGCGACAACGCGCACCGCCGCTGCAAATTTGGCCCAACGCAACAAGCTGGATGTTTGTGTGACGATGGCCGAACTCGGTATCGTGGCGGCATCTCGAAGTGGCGATTCGTGGTATGTACCAAGTCCTCCGGTCGAGGGGCCGATCGACGTTGTCGGGGCCGGGGATGCAGTTACAGCCACCTTTACCTTGACTCGCGCTGCCGGTGGAAATCTCGAAGAAGCAATCCAGATGGCGGTGCTGGCGGGTCACGTTGTGGTCCACCAACTAGGGACGACCGGAACTGCGCAGCCTGCATTGATGAAGTCGGTTCTTCAAAGTTACGTAACGTAACCCGTAACCCATACCGATTGAGTTACGGGAAGGTTGGTTGCGGCTTTTTTGGGCGGGTCCTGAAAACTGCCCATGACACCCTTAGTAAGATACGGTTACTTAAACAGTCTCCCCATGATGGACGACCCCAACCGCATCATGTCACTGGCGTCGAAATCGCCATCGCCATCTTGGTCGAGCATTTTACCGAAGATACTGGCCTGGCTTGGATCGCCCGTTTGAAACGTCTTGCGCTGCTGCTGGAGGTAGTCGTTCAATTGCGAGGGATCCAATTTTTGTGATCTCTGGCTTTTCCCTAATGCCCCCATCACGAGGGGTGCCAGCATCGCCAAGAGTTTGCTCACGGATGCCGCATCCATACCACTCATTTGGCTGATTCCCGATTCAACATTTCCCCTTTTTTGTCCCAAGACATGGTCGAGTATTTTCCCGCCCGACGCTGCCTTGGAAGGAGTTGGGCTGGCGCCCCCGATGTAGTCATTGAGGCTATCGAGCAGGCTCCCATCGTGGTCCCTGCCAATCGCATTGTGCAGACTGTCTGCACCGCCTGGCTTCGCTGCTTACCGGGACAGAGCTTCAATTAACGACGGAATGGAAGCGGCAATAGCCGTCTTGGTCTGCCGCTGGTCCGTGCCAAGTTGGCGGCTGATGGTATCGGCGGCAGAGCCGCCCAACTGACTGGCAAGGACTTCAAATAGTGAGGCCATGACTCGATTTCCTTTATCAGCAAAACAGAATAGAACGGGCGACGTTAGGGAAAAACCAAGCGAAAATCTGGAGCCGGCGATCGGAACTATCAACCCCTCGCTTTTTCGCCGAACCCCACTGATACCACATTTCAACAAAAAATTCCACTGCACCCTCCGGAAGTGGCATTTGCGTAGTTGGGTGTGTACCGCAACTGATCGTTGATCGACGCATCGCGAAACTGTTCCCAGAACGGTACGCGAATGGCAGAAAAAAGAATCTGAGCTTGCCTCGGTGCGACACATTTCACCATCCGGCCCGTCGTGGCGTGGCGACGAACTTTGTAATTCTGGCTTGGAATCGTATTCCACCGAAAGACTAAGCGGACCAGAGTTTTCGGTCCAACATTTGGTAGTTGATTGCCTCTGATATACTCTCTTCGGTAATTTCTTCTGTCCCGTCGAGATCCGCAATGGTGCGCGCGACCCGAAGTATCTTGTCGTGTGCGCGGGCCGAAAGGCCCAACTCGTTCACATTCGTCTTCAATAGATTGAGACATTTGCCGGAGATGCGGCAGAAGGTTCGCAATTGCCGCGCCGACATCTGCGCGTTACATTTCCTTGGACATTCGGCGAACCGCGTATTTTGCCGCGCACGTGCCTGTTCGACATGGGAACGCATTTCTAGGCTGCTCGTTCCGGTCATCGTGGACGACAGGTCGTGAACGTCAACGGCTGGCACTTCGATATGGATATCGATTCGATCAATCAAGGGTCCGCTTATTTTGTTCATGTAGCGTTCAATTTGTTGGCCTTGGCAATGGCAGCCGCGGCGAGGGTCGTTACGATATCCGCAGGGGCAAGGATTAAGTGCCGCTACCAACATAAAATCGGCGGGAAAAGTAGTGCTTGCGAGTGCGCGAGAAATCGTGACAACACCATCTTCAAGTGGCTGCCGCATGACTTCCAGCGTACGGCGATTAAATTCGGGAAGTTCATCCAAGAAGAGCACACCATTGTGTGACAGACTAATTTCTCCCGGTGAAGGTGTGCTACCACCTCCCACGAGCCCAGCGTCACTAATGGTATGATGAGGTGATCGAAACGGTCGCCGCGCCATAAGCGGTTGTCCCGGTTGGAGCCGCCCCATGGCGGAGTAGATGCGTGTGGTTTCGATCGATTCGTTCGGCTGAAGGGCCGGTAGGATCGTAGGCACTCGATTCGCCAGCATCGACTTTCCGGAACCGGGGGGGCCCATCATGAGGATATTGTGTGCGCCGGCCGCTGCAATAGTAATTGCCCTTTTGGCCATTTCCTGGCCGCGTACATCCGAAAAATCGACGTCGTAATGTGAAAACGTTTCGAATAACCGATCGAGTCGAGATGGTGTAGGTGTTATTTCCAATTCCCCCGACAGAAATGCAACGGCCTCGGTAAGGCTCGATACCGCAATTACGTCAATATCTTCGACGACAGCCGCCTCGGCGGCGCTTGCCACTGGCACGATCAGTCCAAGCAACTGCGGATCCTCGGCCGTCTTGATCGCCATCGAGAGGGCACCCCGTGCCGGTCGAGTGTGGCCCTCAAGCGACAATTCACCCACAACGGCGTACTTTTCCAAAAGGTCGGACTGTAGCTGTCCACTTCCTACAAGTACCCCCAGCGTAATCGGCAAATCGAACGTGGCGGCCTGCTTGGGAAGTTCCGCCGGCGCTAGATTGATGACGACTCGGTCTTGAGGTCGCGCATAGCCCGAATTAACCAACGCCCGCTCGACGCGATGGGTACTCTCTCGGACCGCAGCTTCCGGCAATCCAACTAGAATCGTCTTCGGCAGAGCCGAAGCAGATACATCCACTTCCACCTCGACCGGTACGGCGTCAATGCCCAACAGGGAATACGTCTTTAGTTTTGCCAGCATGTGTCGGTTCCAGTCTCGGGTCGATTTGTGGAAGATACGACCGGTCGGCCCAGAAAGTGTGGACCTTGGTCCTTCTCCAAGACGTTGTCTGCGCGAGAACCGAACACCAATTTTCCAAAAGAAATCCGCTTTTTTGCGGAAGGTCTGCGTAGCCTGTATCGCAACCCCCCCTCGCGGTATTCTGAAGCAACGGCTCGGCAACAACGAGTGTGCGTCACTCGTGTCCGTCCGGGACGTTGGTCGTCTGAGGTGCGCCCTAAACACTGTGAAACGGAGCAACTATGGAAACTCCAATATCGGGGGAAACTCCACCGGTGGACCGCCAGCGCCCGTTCCATCCGTTGGAGTCGCTCGCCGCGATGCGGCACGAATTTGGTGAACACGGCGGTGTGAATATGTCGATCGAGGCAAGCACCACGTTTACCGTAATGACGGCCGGAACCCTGCCTGAAATGTTTCAGGGACGACTTGGACCAGAAACCGGTGGATGTTACCTCTATGGTCGACATTTCAACCCGACTGTGTACGTTTTGGGACGTGAACTGGCCGCCATCGAAGGGACAGCAGCGGCCTACGGTACAGCCAGTGGCATGAGTGCGATTACTGCCGTCGTGCTGCAATGTTGTGTTCCCGGCGATCGAATTGTGGCCGGCAATTCATTGTACGGCGGGACATTCGCGTTTTTTCACGACTTCCTTCCACGCAAGGCAGGTGTGACGACGTCCTTTGTCGACATCAGTGACCACGTGGCCGTTGAGTCAGCGTGTCAACGCGGAGTCAAGTTGGTTTACGTCGAATCGATCTCAAACCCGACGCTGGTAGTTGCTGATATCCCGGTTCTAGCTGATATCGCCCACCGATACGGTGCTCAACTGGTGGTCGACAACACCTTTTCCCCACTCATCTTGGCGCCCGCAAAACTTGGTGCTGACATCGTTGTGCATAGCGTTACCAAGTTCATCAATGGAGCCAGCGATATTATCGCTGGCGCTATTTGTGGCACGCAAGAGTTCATTGCCAGCCTGATGGACCTGCATACCGGCGCCCTCATGTTGCTGGGGCCAACGATGGATCCGCGGGTGGCGTTTGAAATTAGCCTGCGCCTGCCCCATCTCGGGATGCGAATGATGGAACATAGTCGGCGGGCGCTGGTACTGAGTGAGCGACTTGCAGAGCGAGGCTTCCACGTGGTCTACCCGGGGCTAAGGTCCCATCCGCAACACGAATTGCTGAAAATGTTGGCCCATCCAGATTTTGGTTTTGGTGGTTTGATGAGCGTCGATTTGGTAACTACCGAACGGGCGTACAAGTTCATGGAACTGCTGCAAAACGAAGATCGGTTTGGCTATATCGCCGTGAGTCTCGGGTATTTTGACACGCTGATGTCGGTGTCTGCCAGCAGTACGTCAAGCGAAATGTCTGCGGTCGACCTCCAGAAAGCCGGTATTTCGCCGGGGCTCGTACGAATCTCCGTTGGCTACACCGGTAGTCTCGAACAGCGGTGGCAGCAATTGGAGCGGGCTCTGCATCAATTGGGGGACTAACGCCTCGGCGATTGCTGCGTGGAAGCCGGCAGGCGGCGGATCCGGCAGCGAAGAGCTTGGAAGTGCAGCTAGCGTTGACTGCTATTATGAATTGCGCGGAAGCGCCGGTCTCCGAACACTTCGGCGGTTTCGCTGCATTTCATCTTGGGTTTTCCGCGCCAGGATGCGTGGCGTGCCGGGTGGCAAAACTCACCTGGACTTGGCACCCTATCAGGACCACAATCATCGTCGGTAGGCAATGCTTCAGAAAGGATTGAATGCACTTATGAGTAGTTCGTCCGTGGTCTTTTGGTGTGGCATTTTATTATGCCTCTTCAGAAGAATTCGTGGGTAAATTTCCTTTCGGGTAGTGCTCCGAGGTTGTGATACAGGGGGAT
>JAQCHP010000023.1 GCA_027619595.1 Planctomycetota bacterium | reverse complement strand
TTACCTACGTAGCACGAACGCAATCGATTTGACCCGTTTTACCCACGGATTCATCGGAAGAGCCTAAAACAAAGGTGCCGGGAGTGAAGGGCACCCTTGTTCTCCCTCGACGACTTTTCACATGCCATCCGACCTGGTTACAATCCCAAACCGGGAGTCTGGTAACAAGACAAGAGGGGAAGCTGGTCACCGATCGGCGCATGGCCATCCGACCAAGAGGAGCGCTAGTGGGTGGGGATACCGGTCCCCCTTCATTGGGCCTCAAGAGACTCGTGCTGCACAAAATGAACTGGGACGAACTTGCACTGCAAATCGATCGCGCCATGCTGCAAGATCGACATCGTTTTCGTCGTTGGTTGCGTTCGTTACGTCGTGGTGGTCCATCGAAGGCCCTCCAACAAGAAACGCTAACGCAACTCACGCAACAGCTCGACTTATCCTGTCAGCGTCGTAACGACCGAGAAAAAAATCGCCCGGACTTGACCTGGGACGCACAATTGCCAATTACATCGCATCGGGACGCGATTGCTCAGGCAATCGTCAACCATCCCGTCGTTATCCTGTGCGGAGAAACCGGCTCGGGAAAATCAACGCAGATCCCCAAGATCTGCCTCTCCTTGGGGCGCGGCACTGCCGGCTTGATCGGGCATACGCAACCAAGACGCATCGCAGCCAGATCCATTGCAGCGCGGTTGGCTGACGAGCTCAAGTCGGCGGTTGGCCAGGCCGTGGGATACAAGGTACGATTCCAGGACACCGTGTCCGCCGGAAGCTACATCAAGCTCATGACCGATGGCATCCTCCTCGCGGAAACGGACCACGATCCATTCTTAGAGCAGTACGATACGCTGATCATTGACGAGGCCCATGAACGGTCTCTGAATATAGACTTTTTACTCGGCTATTTACATCGTTTATTGCCCAAACGTCGCGACTTGCGCATCGTCATCGCCTCCGCCACATTGGACGCTGAAAAGTTCGCTGCGTATTTTTCTCACGGTACGCATCCGGCACCTATCATTGAAGTGTCTGGGCGAGGATTTCCCGTGGAGACTCGCTACCGACCGTTACCACTGGATACCAGCGAAGACCCGTTCGTTGATATTGAATCGAATGAAACTTTACACCAAGCGATTGCAGCCGCGCTGGACGAACTCTTGGTGGATGGACCAGGTGACATTTTAGTTTTCTTACCTACGGAGCGGTCGATTCGCGAGGCCCATCGGTACTTACGCGGATGGGCTCTGCACCAAGCTAATCGTTGCGAAATTCTGCCACTTTATGCTCGACTCTCGTCAGCGGAACAAAATCGCATCTTCCAGCGTGGTGAACTCCGAAGAATTGTCCTATCGACGAACGTGGCAGAATCGTCACTCACGGTGCCGGGCATTCGGTATGTCATTGATTCAGGGACGGCGCGCACATCACGCTACTCGCCGCGTCTGCAACTCCAACGTCTGCCGATCGAACGCGTCTCACAAGCAGCCGCCAATCAACGGCAAGGCCGTTGCGGTCGTGAAGCCCCCGGAATTTGCATTCGACTTTATGAAGAAGAAGACTTTGTCTTGCGCGATAAGTTCGCAACGCCTGAAATTCGGCGGACGAACCTGGCGGGAGTCGTATTGCGATTGCTCTCGCTGCGCTGGGGCAACGTTGACGAATTCCCATTCTTAGATGCTCCACGACAAGAATCGGTGCGTGACGGCTTTCGAACTCTGGAGGAACTGGAAGCGATTGACGATGAGGGGCGACTCACGGAAATAGGCCGTGAAATGAGCCGTATGCCGGTCGACCCTCGCATCGCCAGGATTATTTTGGCTGGAAAGGAACGAGGATGCCTGCAGGAAGCACTGATCCTGGCAGCCGCCTTGGAGGTGCAAGATCCGCGCTTAAGACCTCCCCAACGAGAGATGTTGGCAGATGAACAACATGCCCGTTTCGAACACCCCAATTCCGATTTTATCAGTTACCTACAGCTTTGGGATCACCTGCATGATTTGAAGCACTCTCTTTCGAAAAACCAGTACAAGCGATCGATGACTCAGCAGTTTCTATCCCACGCGCGCGTTCTGGAATGGCAAGATGTCCATGTACAACTCAAGCAAGTTGCTGCAGACCGCGGCTGGAAACTAAACTCTCGCCACTTGCCCACGGACGAATCGTACGAATCGATCCACCGCGCACTCGCCACAGGACTACTGGCTCACATTGGTATGCTCAAGACTCGCAACGAATACGAAATATGCGGTGGAGGAATATCGTACCTCTGGCCTGGCGCCGGACCGTTTCGTACTCGACCCAAGTGGGTAATCGCAGCCGAATTGGTGGAAACAAGTCGTCGTTACCTGCGTTGTGTCGCTCGTGTGGAACCGGAATGGATCGAACAGGCGGCCGATCATCTTGTCGTACGAGAGTATTCGGATCCGAGTTGGTCACGTAAGTTGGGCACCGTGATTGCTACTGAACGTGTTCGATGGCGCGGACTACAGCTGGCATCTCGCAGGTCCACCGACTACGGACGTGTCGATCCGGGTACCGCGCGACGACTCTTCATTCAACATGCGCTGATCGAGGGAGATTTTCGGGCAACCTTTGATTTTCTGGAACGAAACCAGGAACTAGTTCAATCGTTGGCGAGTCTCGCCGCACGTAGCCGAGATCCCGGTCTGCTCGTACCGAACGCTATCCAATTTGCGTTCTACGATGAACGGATCCCCGACAGTGTATTTGATACCCATACGCTCCACCGATGGATTAAGAAATTCCCAACTGCCGCAATCGAATTGATCATGCAGCGTCAAGATATCCTACCCGATCACGAAAGAGGAGCACGCGATCTATCTGCATATCCGATTCAAGTACAAGTCGGTCCACTGCGAGTTAACGTGTCGTATCGCTTCGAGCCGCAGCGTGATGACGATGGAATCTCAATGACCGTCGACCGGGATACACTTGCAAAACTGGAAGATCCGCTGCTGGACTGGCTTGTCCCGGGCCTGCTCCGCGAAAAGATCACCGCCCTGATTCGCCTTCTCCCCAAGGCGAAACGCCGCAACCTCATTCCCGCTCCCGACGTCGCCAGCCAAGTCGCTGAACGCATTGAGTTTGGTCAAGGTCCGTTTTTGCCCACGATTGCTGCTGTCCTCTCGGAAATCGGGGGCGAACCGATTCACAATACCGACTTCGACATGACACAATTGCCACCTTACCTGCGGTTCCATCTCCGTGTTGTCGACGAAACAGGGAAACGGTTGGCGCAGGGACGAAGTGCCGATGACCTGCGCAAAAGACTCTCCGTCGCCGCCTCGACCACCCAATACTTTCCGCAACTCGATGCGTGGAATCGTGATCATCTGCAGAGCTGGGACTTCGGTGATTTACCTGATCAAGTGGAAATTCGACTGCCGGGCGGAAGCACGACCGGATTTCCTGTCCTTGTCGATGGCGGCCACGAAGTGTCGCTGCGTGTGTTCCACCAGCGCGCCATGGCGCTTCAATCTCATGAGCGGGGAGTGCGACGCCTGTGCGTCCTCGCAGCACGCGACCGACTGCGAGCACAGGTTGCCTGGCTGCCTGGACTCGAAAAATGCGATGCACAGTTCCGACAACTCGGACTTCAACAAATTCTCGTTGATCAGCTCAGTGAGCTCCTATCGCAACTTGCGTTCCTGCAAGATCAGTCATTACCCTTCCGTCAAGCAGATTTCGAACAACTCATGCGAACCGGCCTACCGCGTATCGCCGAATGTGTCCAAGACGTCGCATCGATTGTTCCAGAGATATTAACCATGGGCGAAAAGGTGCGAGACGGAATCGCATCGCTCTCGGACAAATGGTCCCAGGTCCGTCAAGAAGCCCAGGAACATCTGCAACACCTGTTCACGCCAAACTTCCTCGTTGAGACTCCTTGGCCCTGGCTCAAGCAGTACCCGCGGTACCTAAGGGCCGTTCTCGTGCGTCTAGAACGATTGCGTGGCGGCGGCAGTTCCCGAGACGAAACCGCGTGTCACGAATGGTGGCAAAGAATGCGGCAATTCTGCGACCGTTTCGAAGCACACAAACAACGGGGTGTCGTCGATGATGCATTGGAACAGTATCGATGGATGCTGGAGGAATATCGCGTCTCCCTCTTTGCACAAGAACTCGGTACCATGGTCAAGGTTTCGCCACAACGTCTCGATAAGCAGTGGTCCGACGTCAGTTTCTGATTCGTGACCCGGCACAACTTCCACAGCGGACGCGCACCGGACGCGCCGCATCGAGGTACACTTACTTCGGTGGCAACGCTATGACAAACTGAACCGCAGCATCCATCCATTCTGACAGACCTGCATCACTTTCGACCCCATCGGGCTCAACTAAAATCCATCCCTTCATAGGGCGTCCGGTAATGTCGAACTCACGTACATGGGGTTGTCGCAATGCCGCTTCGTACGCACTTGGCCCAATCCTCGCAATCAACGCACCCTTCCAGATCCCCACACACATGTGGTTGTTCAGAAGGAATCCAATACCGCCAAACATTCTTTTCTCCACGTATTTGCTGCGAGCGGCCAAAATCGATCGTACTCGTTGTGCGAGATTGTCATCGAACGCCATAAGTAGTGTCTCCAACAGAAGTTATTTCAGATCACATACCGGCCGCAACCACCGTGAAATTCGAGAGCCCCCGTCACGGCAATGACCCGATCTTATCATCTTCGGTAGTAAAAAAGGATTGAATTCTGATACGAGTCGACTACAATTCCACGGTACCGATTCATCTCGAAGAGATGGACATGTTCGATTTCGAGTAGAGGAGATATTCGCGTGAAGAACGTTTTCGCATTACTATCGCTAGCCATCGGATTTTTGTGGGTGCACTCCGCTACTGCAGAAGAACTGCGCAGCGGGCCGCAGCCGGGAGATTTTGTCGAGGCATTTGAAGTTGAGAAATGCGCGGGGAACGAAAAGGACGGCGTGTCCGAGGGGCAGCAATTGTGTTACCGATGCAAGCTCGGGAGCCGGCCCGTGGTGGCGGTTTTTGCTCGCACGGCCGACAAGTCCCTGTCGAACCTACTCAAGGAATTGGACGCCGTGCTCGCCAAGAATGAAAGCAAGAAGCTCTCCTCCTTTGTAAACTTGCTCGGGGCCGACACGAAGGCTCTCAAGGCCAGTGCCAGCAAGATCGTGGAGGCTTCGGGCGCGAAGAATATCGCTGTCGTTATTCCAGCCGATCACGAAAATGGACCTGCCGAGTACCGCTTGAATCCCAAAGCGGATGTGACGGTCCTTGTCTACAAGGCTGGCACCGTAACGGCGAACTTTGCCCTAGCACAAGGTGAGCTCAACAAAGACGCCATCGAAAAAATCACGAGCGCAGCAACGAGCCTTGTGAATTAGCCTTGTGAGCTATGAATGGCTTGTTGTTCTCGTGGCATTCTTTCGAGAGCCAATTCGGGCGCGGCGTGACTTTGCCGCGCCTTTTTTCTTTCTTCGACCTCAGCTGAGACCGGCTCAGCCCGCCAGCCCAACATCTCTGACACGACGCAATTCAATGATCAAGCCTTCTGTGTGTCTTACGATTGCCTGCCTGTGCCTGGGCTGCGGTTCAGCGAACGAGTCTATTTCGGAGGATCTTACCCATACTTCCGAACCGACTCGAGACAATCTCGCGGCCGCTACGATTGAAGAAGTCTCAGGCGTGGAGCAGCTACGAGAATTCATTCGTACGAAGCAGGGGAAGATTGTCGTCGTCGACTATTGGGCCACATGGTGTCCCCCTTGCGTGGCTGAGTTTCCTCAACTCGTAAGAATCCACCAAATGCATTCCGAGAAGGTCTCGTGCGTCGGTGTCAGTTGCGACTACGAGGGATTGGATGAACTGAGTGTGGCTCGATCGCGAGTCCGCGAATTCCTAACGCGGCAAAACGCCACGTTTGATAATTTGCTCGTTACGATGGAAGCGGATGTTTTCTTTCGCGATCTGGGCATCCCGTCGGTCCCGATGGTAGAAGTGTACGGAGCAGACGGTGCGTTGGTTCAACGGTTCGATGCGTCTACAACAAAAGGTGACCTTTACCAAGGTGTCAACCAACTTGTCGATGCATTGTTGGTCCAATAGCCTGCACGCTTCTAATCGTCGGCACAGCTTACATTGGCAACTAGCGACGCGCGCGCCACATCGATGCTGACTTCGCACCGCCGGCGATTGAGAAAATAATTCACTTCCGTGAATCCGCACAATTCCAGCAGATCCATTGCATCCGCAAAACCGTCACCAACGCGATCGGGCCGGTGGGCGTCGGACCCAATGACTACCGGAATCCCGCGTAGCTGTATTTCGCGCAGCATGTCTGGAAATGGATTCATCTCTTGGATGGTCTTGAGGCGACCGGACGTATTCAGTTCCATGGCTACTCCCGTTGCCGCGATCCGGTCAAGTGCACCGCAAATCTCATCCATCACCATGGCCGGTCGCCAATCGTCCGCCGTCAGATTTTTGATGAGGTCAGGGTGAGAGATGCAGTCGAACAACTGCGTTTCCGCAGCCGTGGCGAGCAAGTCAAAATAGCGAGTTTGTACCTCCAGCGGATTGTCGCTCCAATAGGCCTCCCGGTATTCTCGGAGTTGGGGATGGACCGAACCGAGCACATAGTGAAAATCGGCGCTGTTTAGCTGCTGTTCCAAGAACGATTCGTACCCTGGAAAGAAGTCTGCTTCCAGGCCTAAGCGAA
The DNA here is from genome assembly GCA_027619595.1 of Planctomycetota bacterium. Taxonomy (GTDB): domain Bacteria; phylum Planctomycetota; class Planctomycetia; order Pirellulales; family Pirellulaceae; genus JAQCHP01. The sequence goes on along the minus strand of JAQCHP010000023.1, from coordinate 39,850 downwards.
CGTCAACACGACCAGCCCATCGACTGGCCGTTTCTTCGACCAATTCAAGGTACTGCGAGAATTCGTCGCCACGCATGCGAACGCGGTCACCAAAACCATTTGGCATTGGATTGTGGCAAGTCACGATCAGGCCGCTGAGGCCTTGAGTTTCTGCAACACTGGCGTATTCGGTCGGCTCACCAACCGCGTGCCGACACAACGGCGTATGAGAGTGTGTTTCGTAGAGCATGGTTCATCACTGAAAAGGAAAACGGAGTGTCGCTATCATAGCGACTTTATGCCTGGACAACAAATACGGAAATCGCACGCATGCAGCCAGCTGCAGGCATGGTAGCGGACCACGTCAAGGATTCGGTCTGACCTGGAGATGGTTTGGACAGGCTGCTAAACTCCGCCCCCTACCTCCGCGGAGTCCCATCGTGTTTTCGACCCAACGCTGGACCAACAACCTGATTCGCAACGTTTGGCTGCTCGGTCTGACTGTTCTGTTAGCTGGTTGTGGCACAACGCGCGAGCGTCGTGCGACCGACCAACTCTTGCTCTCCGATGCGGTCGATCGCAGCGTATCGCAGCTCAACTTTGGCCCTTTCACCGGCGAAAAGGTCTACTTGGATACGAAGTACTTGACCATGCAACCAGACCAAGTTGCCTATGTCAACTATGTGACGAGTTCGATTCGCCAGCAGCTGTTTCGTTACGGTTGTCTACTCCAATCGACCGAGGCCGACGCAGACTTTGTCATCGAAGCCAGAATCGGCACGCTGGGAAGTGATGGCCACGAAGTAAATTTTGGCGTTCCGGCAAGCAATACCATGAACGCCGCTGCTTCCGCCATCGTTGGTGCACCCGTCATCCCCGCCATACCGGAGATCTCGTTCGCGCGACGTTCGGTGACAAGTTCTGCTGCCAAATTAGCCCTGTTTGCTTACCGTCGCGCGACCAAGGAACCGGTTTGGCAGTCAGGACTTGCTATCGGTAGGAGCAATGCTTCAGGACGTTGGGTGCTTGGCGTTGGCCCGTTCGAAAGCGGCACCATCCACGATGGAACGCGTTTCGCCGGAAAAAGTGTCGACAAAAAAAATGGGAAAACGATCGATAGCCCTTCGGAAAATTCAACTCAAGATGAATCCTACCGACAAACGGCGTTATACGACGAGCATCTTCTCAACAAAATTTTAGCCCCCTCTGACAACGCTGTGACAAATCCCGACGCGAAGCTGGCCGAACATCAAGAGCCCGCCACCCCGCCCCCTGCGGAGCTACAACACTTACCGGCGACCAAGTAAGGACGGCCGGCAATTCTGGTGACCCAAGGAGGCAACTGACTGGGGCTATCTTGATCGCCCCAACCGCTGCCGTTTTGACCGGCCGCGAGACTGGTTGTGACACTGAAAATATGACAGGACGTCACAACTTGCTTCTGGAAAAGCAGTTAGAGCGATTGACACGCTGATTGCAATTCCGAGGACACGTAGCGGCCAGCCTAGCGAAATGCAAATGCCGATTCCGCTCCAGGTGGTCGTATGTGCACATATCGGCTCACAATTGGTAGTTCTCACTGTTTACTTTTTTCGAAAATCTGGAAGGAGAATAGTATGTTACGTGCCATCAATCGTGTTCCTCGAAATTTTGACGCACTCTATCGTGAGATGGACAATGTCGTGCAGCACCTCTTCGGCGACGACAACCTACCGCAAGGGTTTTCGCCACGGGCCAACGTGGCCGAAACTCCCACAGCCTTTGAGGTGACCCTGGAACTGCCGGGGGTCACGTCGGAGAATATCCACGTCGGCATCGAAGATGGCTATCTCATCGTGAGCGGCGAACGAACGAGTGAAAGGGAGAAAGAAGGCAAGACCTTTCATCGCATCGAACATCGCTACGGTGCGTTCCGACGCGCGGTGCGAATCCCCGAGAACGTGGTGGAAGACAATGTCGAAGCCACATACCGCGACGGGATCCTGACCATTGTCATGCCGAAAGGTGAAAAGGAGAAGTCGCGACGAATCGAGGTGAAAAGCGCCAGTTAACGTGTACCGCGAGTTCGGCCCAGGAAGAGAGCCCTCACGGAGACACGGAGGTAAATCAGAACGCGATAGAAACCCGGCTAGCGGATTGGAGAAGTAGACTGTGCGGTTCCACGACTCCAAGACCTTGTCCGTCTCTCTGTGCCTCCGGGTCTCTGTGAGAAGTAGAGGTGTCAACCTGAACTGACGACCGAGTCGAAAAAAGCGAGGGGGGGACTGGGTGCGCCCCCCCCTTTTTTCTTGATTCTTTCCCGCCCACCACGGCGATGGTCGCATTTTGACCAACCGTAGGAATGATTGTAAGTCGTGTTCCGAGCAGTTCTGTCCCAGACGAACCGGCAGCCCAGGCACTCAACCTTTTCCGGTCCAAACGTCGACAATGCTCGATATTGAGCATTCTGCACTCGTCATGGACGGTACCGAAGGGATCCTTCGATTCTGGGGCGGGAATATCTGGAATCCGCAAGTGCAGCGATCGAACCTATCGCTTTGACATCCAAACGTGTCACATTGACATCACTTGTTCGCCGAACTCGTGTGGTAAGGCGATAAAAATCGGATATTCCTGAAGATCATGGCGTGCCAGCACACTGGCACGCCAGTTGCGACTATTCCCCTACGGCGTCAGGCACGCGGGAGACTGCCGCCGCCGAACACCATTTCCCGTAGTCCCTCAGTGCAGGAGAAATGAAGATGATCAAGTACGGCCTCACGACGGCAGTTTTGGTTGCTGCTTTGTCGGCCCCAAGTCTGGCGAGCCACCGGGATGGTTCGGGAGACGCATGGGAGATGCGTTCTTACGGTCCGGCAATCAACCGTCCGACGGACCGGGAAGCGCCACCCCAGTTTGCCGGACACTGTGGGCGACGCTATTACCATGGTCACCACCATGGTTACCGCAGCGGATATCGGCCCAGTTACGGGGGCGGATATGGCTACGGGGGTGGGTATGGCGGATATGGATATGGCGGTGGGTACGGAGGCGGATATGGCTATGGCAGCGGTTTGGGCGTAGGGTTTGGGCCCCGGGGCGGGATCTTTATCGGGTTCTAACGGTTAATAATGGACTGAGCTCCCGGTGGCATTCTCGGACCGGATGATTGTGACTCAGGGCGTGTGGCATATGTCACACGCCCTTTTTTCATTTCTAGTGGACGAAGAAGGTCGTCTGTTACAATTCTGGCCATAGGTATCCTTTCCGAGGGGACACATGTGTTAAATCTACGTACCGAAACTTCACCACGCTGGCTATCACAGGTCGACCTGCACCTCGACGAAATCCTGATCGACCACGCTCATTGTGAAAAGAAGGCGGCGGGGACCGCCATGAATTTGATTTTTGCCTATGTGGAACGGGAATCCCTGTGCCGAGCAATGAAAGAGATCGTGACCGAGGAACTCGATCATTTTGAGCAGGTTCTGGAGATCCTAAAGCAGCGTGGCATTCGCTTCCGGAGACTGCCCCCCAGTACCTACGGCCGACGACTCAACGATCTTGTGCGACGCCAGGAACCGCAGCGGGCGGTCGATCGCCTCCTGGTGGCAGCACTCATTGAAGCCCGTTCGTGCGAGCGATTCGACTTGCTACGGAATCACATCCAGGACCACGATCTTGCGAGCTTCTATGACCGACTCTTTGAATCTGAAGCACGCCACTATTCCACTTATGTCCAGCTCGCGGAACTTTTTGCCAACGCGAACATTGTCCACCAGAGATTGGCGGAACTAGCGGAACAGGAGGCCGCAATTCTGGCTGACGGTGAGCCCTGTGCGCGGATGCACAGCTAAGGCCTTGCACAACAATAACTTACTGAATTAGGTCCACAAAATGGGCGGCAGAAGCGCAGCGCCGCCCATTCATACGTCCGCAAGCATGGTGGTGCAATTTTAGAAAAAATTAACATGTTCCGATGAATCCCTGTAGCAAACATAATTTGGCGAGAAATCTTCATGTTTTCGCACACAGATCAGGTATTTTTCGCGCGCCAGTAAATCCAAGAAAAGACCTGACTTCGATTTTGGCAGCCTCTGGAAGCCAGCGTCGCTGCGATTCTATTGGCTTCCAGGGTGGGCCTAAGTCGGTAAGTTAATGTTGTGCAGGCCCTAAAGGGCAGGACTCGTAGGAGCGGCCGACCTGCACTACAGTGGAAACTACCAAATTCTGCGATTCGGGAAGAGGACACAAAATCCAGTGACGGTTTATGTTTTCGGGCATCGAAACCCTGACACGGACGCTATCTGTTCGGCGATTGCCTACGCCGACCTACTGCAAAAAACCACGTGCCCGCAAGCCATCGCGGCTTCGTGTGGCCCTGCCAATGCCAGGACGGAGTTTGCGCTACGCCAAGCCGGTGTGGCGGCTCCCCGGATCATTATGGACGTACGTCCCGAGGTCCGCGATGTATGCCGCCGAGATATTGTTACTGCGCACGAAGACGACGTGTTCTTCGAGGTCTATCAGCGTCTAAGTCAATACAAGCTCCGGGCGATCCCCATGGTTTCCCGCCATGGCCAACTGATCGGTACCCTTTCGCTGCTCGATTTGCTCGAACTTGTCTTTCACGGCGATGATCACGACCCACTGAAATCGCGCCGCGTCCACAGCAGTTTCCAGAAGATTTGCGCTGCCGTTGGGGGACACTATCAACATCAGGTCGACGCTGAAAATCGCGAAGATATGATCGTGATGGTGGGCGCAATGAGTTCCGGAGGATTCACTGAACGGCTGCATAAGTTTCCCGCGCACCAGTTGCTCGTGGTGAGCGGTGATCGTCCCACGGTCCATGTCCCTGCGATTGAACATGGCGTGCGTGGGCTTGTGGTGACCGGTGGTTATGAATTATCACCGGGACTGTTGCAATTGGCGGCCGCCAATCGTGTCACCGTGATCAGCAGCCCGCTCGACACCGCCACGACCCTCCTACGCATTAAAGCGGCGCGATCGATTGAATCGGCCATCCGACGCGATTTCCAGACACTCTCCGGCCAACAACTGGTTCAAGACGCACAACAGACCGTGCAAAACTCGACACAGATTGTGTTCCCCGTCCTCGACGATGAAGGTCAAATGATCGGTGTTGTGTCGAAGTCGGACCTCGTGCGAGCTCCCAAACCGCGACTTGTGCTGGTCGACCACAATGAATTGACACAATCGGTCGCTGGGGCCGAGGAGTCGGAAATCCTGGAGGTGCTGGACCATCACCGGTTGGGAGGTTCGCTGCGGTCCCTGCAACCAATTCGGTTTATCAATGAGCCCGTTGGATCGACGTGCACGTTGGTCGCACGTCAATTTCGCCAGCTGGGCTATCAACCGTCTCCCGGGATTGCTCTGTGCATGGCGGCGGGAATCATCTCGGACACACTTCACTTACGGTCACCCACAGCAACCGACGTAGATCGTGACATGTTGGAATGGCTCAAAGGATTTTGCAATTGCGACCTCGACCATTTTGCCAGAGAGTTCTTCGAAATCGGTTCGGCCCTCCGAACATGCACGCCGGATCAAGTGATTCGCGAAGATTGCAAAGAATTTCAGGAGCACCGTTATCGGTTCTCGATTTCGCAGATCGAGGAGATTGGGTTTGATCTATTCTGGAAGCGGAAGGACGAACTTCAAGCAGCTTTGGAAGCACATACGCACCGTCGGGGGCTCGATTTCGCCGCTCTCATGATCACCGATATCGGAACGAACGGCAGCCTGTTGCTCATGTCGAATGAGCCCAACAGTTGGTCTGATGTCAATTACCCGCGTGTCGACCGGCATCTCTACGAATTGGCTGGAATTGTGAGCCGCAAGAAACAGCTCCTGCCGTTGATTTCACGTATCTTGGATTCCGTTTCCGCCCGTTCGACAGGGGCGTAATGCACCGTGAAACCCAGCACAAATCAGTTCACTCCGAGCCGACATCGACCGATTCCCAGGCCCGATGTCGCGGTCCCGAAATCCAAAAGAACGAGGATAACTCGCAGGATTCCCGCGATTTCCGCACCGGCGTTCCGTCTTTGCCACGCTGGTCACCTTGTCGAGGGTTTGGCTAACCCCGTATATTCGTGGAAGACTCCGATTACGCTCCCGCACAAAACTCGCCCTGGAACAAATTGGCATGGCTGCGGACTTAACACTCCCGGTGTCACGTACGACTCGCTCGGACCGCACAAACGCGGTCCAGCCCAGTCCACTCAACTGGAACCGCATGGACGACGAAGATGTGGTCGCTGGACTGATACAGATTGGACGCGAATTCCATGCACGTGGCTGGTCTCTCGGTACAAGCAGCAACTACAGCGTCGTATTGCAACGTGAACCGCTCGAACTCTTGGTGACGGCAAGCGGCCTGCACAAGGACCAATTGCAAGTTGGCGACTTTGCCCGCATTCGCGCCGACGGGAAACCCATCAATGACGTACAACCCAAGTCGTCCGCCGAGACGATGCTGCATGTCGTGCTGGCACATCGGCCGGACGTAGGTGCCGTCTTGCATACGCATTCCGTCTGGTGCACGCTCCTCTCCGACGTAGAATTCGCTCAGCGAGCGATCCGTATCGCCGGCTACGAGATGCTTAAAGGACTGGCCGGAATCACAACCCACGACACCGAAGTGAATTTGGAGATTTTTGAGAATACACAGGATATCGCGGCGTTAGCGCAACAAGTGGACCAGCGGTTAGCCGATGCAGAGCGTCCACTACAGCATGCCTTTTTGCTCCGCCGACACGGGTTGTACACCTGGGGGCGTGATTTGGCGGAAGCGCGGCGGCACGTTGAGATTATTGAATTCTTGTTGGAATGTGAGGGGAGACGACGCAGCCTGATGCTGGTCTGATAAAAAGTCATGAAAACTGTCGTCACTTGCCATCACGTTTGATTGCGCACCCTCGCCTCCGTCTTCCGGGGAGAGGGGCGGGGCTGAGGGGTCATGAATCAGGAGTGGACGATGTGCTTGCGAACCGACGCAACTAACGTTTCGACACAATTTTCGCTGCAGGATGAATGACAACGTTTGCTCGAATGAATTGACTCGAATCATTTTTTTTCGCACAACATTTTATTGCAAAGGAACCTACCATGGCAGTTATCACGATTCCCGCCGAAGACCGTCGGCTACAGAGCGACGACGAAATTCGTTCCTTCCTGCAGCCATTTGGCATTTGGTTCGAGCGCTGGGATGTAACGGGACGCATCACGCCGGAGTCGAGCAATGAACAGATCTTAAGCGCCTATAAACCTGAGATTGACACGTTAAAGGAACGCGGCGGCTACGCGACGGCCGACGTCATCAACGTGAATCCTGACACACCGGGGTTGGATGCGATGCTGGCCCGATTTAGCAAGGAACACACCCACTCGGAAGACGAGATTCGATTCACTGTCGAGGGGGGTGGCGTATTTCACATTCACCCCGAAAACGGTCCGGTCTTTGCCGTTCAAGTAGAAGCGGGTGACATGATCAATGTACCGGCCGGCACACGCCATTGGTTCGATCTATGTAATGACCGTCGAATCCGCTGCATTCGGTTGTTCCTGGACCAGGCCGGATGGGCGCCGCACTACGTCGACGACGGTGTTCATGAGGGTTACCAACCACTTTGTTGGGGACCCCGTTACACGGCACCTTCGGAACGCATTCCGACGGCGGTGAAACATTGAGTTGGCAGCCAATTCGGGGTCTGCTCTTGGACATTGAAGGGACGACGTCGTCGATTTCGTTCGTCTACGATCAGATGTTCCCCTATGTGCGGCACGCCTTGCGGAATTTCCTTGTCAACGGCTGGCAGGATGCGCCAGTTCGTGCAGCCGTTTCCCAGTTATCGGCCGACGCTGTCCGTAGGGAAGCTGAACACCAAGTCGATTCCATAACAACGAACCGACTCTGGCCAGAAAACGCCGAGACCGACGAACGCGTGGCGTGTGTTGTTCAGCATGTCCTTCAGCTCATGGACGCCGACGTCAAAGCAACCGGGCTGAAACAGCTCCAAGGTCTCATCTGGCAAGCAGGATTTGAACAAGGCGAACTGATTGCGCACGTGTACGATGACGTACTCCCCGCTTTGCAAAGATGGCAACGGAATGGCCTCGACGTGCGTGTCTATTCGTCGGGCAGCGTCCTAGCGCAACACCTATTTTTTGGCCACACGATCGCCGGTGATCTATTGCCTTATTTCAAGGGCCACTACGACACAACCATCGGCGGTAAGAAAGAACCGGCGAGTTACCGGCGTATTGCCGACGCGTTCGCGTTGCCGTGTCACGAGATCTTGTTTGTGAGCGATATCCCAGAGGAACTGGACGCCGCCCGATCCATGGGCCTGCAAACCGCCTTGTCGATTCGCCCGGGAAACCCGGCGTACGACGACAACTCACATGCGGCGATGACGTCCTTTGCCGCATTGCCCGGATAAATGTCTAATTGCGGACGTCCAAACGTTGTACTCTCTCGCAAAGGGGGAACGACCATTGGGCGCGGTCGTCCGATCGCGAATTTAACATTGAGAATCATGGCACGCTGTCACTAAGGTGCTTCTCTGGCTTCAGCTGCAGATCTGGCCAAAAACGTTGCATTTCCAGATAGGTAAAAGAGGCAGACCAAGAAATGAGCATGAGACCCAGCAGGGCCTCCATCGCGGCAATGAACCGTAAAGGGCCCGATGGAAACAGATCGCCATACCCGACCGCCGTATAAGTCATCGATGAATAATACACATAGTCCAGCATTCCATTACTATGTTCGCCTTGCAAATCGCCGATCCCTCCGTGCCATTCTGCCAACATGATGCCACCTGCAAAAATCCAAATTTCGGCAATGTGTACCAGCAGCAGGGCACAGATCAGTAAGGCGATCCTTGGCCGGCCGACCCAGGCGAGCCGCATCAGGAGCGTCGAAAGCAAATTGAGCACTTCGTAATGAAGAACTACATTGATCACGACGAGTCCAGCAGCGATCCCTGAAATGAGCACAATTCCATAGGGTGAATACATCGGTCTTAATTATTCTCTGTTAGTGCCGTGACGGCAGTCCGTCGTCAAAAGGTGAAGTAACCGCAGTTAGGGACGCCAAGCACGATCCCCTTGATATCACCGCGACCGACTGTGCCCAGGGCAATCAAGTTGGAAGAATCTGTCGCGGCCAGGACCGCCGCGAAAATACACTCGTCATACTGGCGTGTCAAGTCGGTCGCAATGACTGGCGACCGCGGGAAAACGTGGCATTACGCCGGTTCCCGCGCCGCAAGATTGAGTTTGCAACATCTAGATACGGACACCTCATAGGGTGGTCACAGCCTGCGTGACCAGTCCGTTTCAATAGACTCGTTCTACATCAGAATCGCTACCGGCCGCATATCTTAACAGCGAATACGACAAAACGATGCGCAGCCGGCGTTACGCAACAGATTTGCTACTTCCGAACCTGATGGCAAATCCGAGTCATTCCTGTCTGCTAGCTTCATTGCTATCTCGCTCGGAACATTTTCCTTTTCTGTCCCTTGACCGCAACGCGGAATCGCCGAACGATTCTGTGTCGGATCACTGTTTGTCACAAGGAAGGAATGGATGACCAAATGAAATTATTCCGTAGATGGCGCGATCGTGGCGAGATGGGGCGTGCCCCTTTCGCGATAACACGATCGTCAGGTTTGATGGCCAGCCACATGACGTGGCTCGTGCTTATACCTGCCATGACGGCAATGGGACAGCAAGTCTATTTCGACGTCGTACCGATTGTAGCGTGTCGCGACGTCACGACATCCGAGTTCGGAACTCTGAATCCCGACGAACGATTGTGGGAGGCTCACCTGCAGGTCTCGTCACTCGTTTCGCACGGCGCGGAAAAGGAGCCGGAACAGTACCTCGTGCGAATCGAAAGCGCCAGTGATTCCACATCGATTGCCGATTTCTCGCCGAAGACTTCGGTGGCGACTTCCGTTGTGGGCAACATGCAGATCGAGGATCTACAAGAAAAGAATGTCGGCGCAAAGGCGTCATTTCACGCGGACTGGAAGGGACTCGCACAGATCGACGCCGGAGCGCAGCAGGACGATCGTCACACGGCTAATCGGCGTTACGAAATGTTGCCGCCCCATGATCTAGTCACGGCGAGCGGAACAACACGTGGAGGACGGGGCGTTTACTTCAAATCACGTCCGACTCCGCAGGGGACTTTGGAGGGGGCACGTGATCTACAAATCATCTTGCGGACCCCCGGTTCTTGGCGCGGTGAAAGGCTCTACGTCTATTGTTATGCATGGGCGCACACCCGTCCCGATACCGACCGACGACCGCTGCCCAGCAACCGTGCCGTCTTCAGCGTCGTCCTCCATGCAGCGGGCGACTCACAGGCAAAACTCGCAGCACGTGAATTTCTTGCATCCGAAGAATCCGTTCGCAAAGTTGCTTGGAAGTACGCGAAGAAAGGTCCCCAAGGCAACAATCAATGGAAGACCGTCTGGAACCAGATTCGCGGCGAAGAACACCAGGGCCTACCCAAGAACTGGCTGCAGCAGATTACCACGCAACCCGGGTTGGTCGTCGACGAGGACTATTTCGCTCAACTGCCACCACCCGTACAAAAGGCAGTCCATGACCACTTGGCCACCGCACAGGCATTTTACGGCTTGTCGCAACGGCCTTCGACACGATTGCCGATCGTAGGCCCAACGGACGGCGAACCTCCGGCAGCGCACCAAGCGGGAACGTAACGGAAGGGATTTTCGCAGGCCGTCTAAGCAGCACCGAGCCGATTTTCTTCCTTCTCGGTGCCTTCGTGGCTCCGTGAGAGAAATTCCGCCGGTTTGAACCAAGCGATGGCGACAATTTCTCACCAAGGCACGGAGACACAGAGACACGGGGAAAGAATGGAACCCAAATTCTGCATCGGAGGAACGGCGCCGTCCATCATAGCGGCACCGATCCAATTTTCTTGAATCTCTGTGCCTTTGTGCCTCCGTGAGAGAAATTCCAACGGTGCCGCTTAGACCTCGCTCAAAGCAGCCACAACGAGATCGCCGACCTGAGTCGTGCTGTACCCCATCTTGCCGGCTGCCTGTCCCTTCATTTTCGTACCGGTGACATGTTCCACAGCCCGTAAGACACGGTCGCCGGACGCTGCGTGCCCGGTGTGCTGCAGCAGCATCCCCATGGCACCAATGGCCGCAATCGGGTTGATAACATTTTGGCCGGTATATTTCGGAGCACTGCCACCCATCGGCTCAAACATGCTGGTACCACCGGGATCTGGATTAATATTACCACCGGCCGCGACCCCCATCCCGCCCTGAATCATGGCACCTAGATCGGTAATGATGTCGCCGAACATGTTCGTGGTCACGATGACGTCGTAGTATTCTGGATTTTTCACCATCCACATACAGCAAGCGTCAACGTGATTGTAATCGGCCTTCACATCAGGGAATTCTTTGGCAACTTCCTGAAAGGTTCGCCACCACAGATCGTGGCCGAAGGTAAGGACATTCGTTTTGGCCACCAAGGTGAGCATCTTCCCCTTGGGATTATTGCGACGTCGTGTGAAATCGAAAGCCCATCGAATACATCGTTCACAACCTTTGCGAGTGTACACTGCCGACTGCGTGGCAACCTCGTCGGCAGTATGCTTCTTGAGAAACCCTCCCACGCCGCAGTAGAGATCTTCGGTATTCTCGCGCACTACAACGAAATCGATGTCCTGCGGCTTCTTATTCGCTAAAGGGGTCTCAACGCCCGGATACAACTTGACAGGACGCAGATTAATGTATTGATCCAGTTGGAACCGCAATTCGAGTAGCAGTCCCTTCTCTAAAATTCCCGGCGCCACGTCAGGGTGCCCTACGGCCCCCAAGAATATCGCATCGAACTTACGCAATTGATCGACTGCGCCGACAGGGAGAGTTTCCTTGGTGCGCAAGTAACGCTCGCCACCAAAATCAAAATCGGTCGTCTCGTAGGTGAAGCCATCGCGTTGGGAAATGGCATTCAAGACCTTTAAGGCCTCGCGAGTTACTTCAGGTCCCGTACCGTCGCCACCAATGACCGCAATCTGCATCTTCTGTTGACTCACGCCCGTCCCCTCCCACGCGAAAACACGAAGCAATCCACAAACCCACCAGACCGGGGATTGTACGTGGGAAAGAGCCGCGACGGAAGGGATGCTAGTTGCTACTGAAGTCCATTTGTTTCGTCGGTCGCGAACCAACAGGGCTGCTCATAAACTTGCGAAAACATTCTGAGCAGAGATCAAACTTAAGACGCTGGTAGATCTCTTCGCCAATGAGCTCATTTTCCAGGTCGTCGGCTCGTTCTAGAATTTCATGAATTTCCAATAGATGATCACGATCACTGCCATCGTCATGCAGCCCTACCGAATCCATCACTGCCCGCGTTTCTATTTGAACGCAGTATCGAACATCGTCTTGTGGATCAAGCGGCCGACTGCAACGATCACATGAATAGTGAATCATGGCGTTTCATTCCCTGGCTAGAGTGAATTTCCCCAAAAGGGCACCGGGCAGCGGGGCCGCCCAACGGTGAGATGTCATCACCTCATCGTATCTGCAAAGTGGACCCTAGGGCAAGTCATTGACAGGGAGAAAATAGCGTCCAGAGTGGAATGTAACCTACGGGATCTTGTGGATCTGCGTATTAGCTAGCCCCGGCTTGTTATAACGCCTAGAATGGGGAACCAAGCCGGGACCGATTATTTCAAGGTTACGGGAGTCTGGATGTGACCGAGGACGTACCGCCCTCCGCGCTCGATGCACGCGTACTGGTGCTAAATCGCAATTACCTTGCGATTCACGTCATTAACATCCGCCGCGCGTTGACCCTGCTTTACCGAAGTGCCGCGGAAGTCCTGGAGGTTCGCGACGGGCTTTACGCGAATTACGATTTCCAAGGCTGGCTGGAAATGAGTGAGCTACGAAGCGAGGAAAAGCGATCCGACGAAGACTGGCTCCGGTCGGTCAACTTTGATCTGCAAGCTCCCCGTGTAGTACGATTGGTGCGTTTCGACCGATTACCAAGGCAATCGCTCCGCTTCAGTCGCCGAAGCCTCTTCGCACGGGACGGCAATGAGTGCCAATATTGCGGACGCAGGTTTCCGCCTCAGCAGTTAAGCCTCGATCACGTTCTGCCGCGCAGTCGTGGAGGCGATACGAGCTGGGAGAACATTGTGTGTTGCTGCCGGGCCTGCAATACCCGCAAAGGAGGACGCACCCCCCGCGAAGCGTCGATGACGCTGAGAAACCAACCGCGGCAACCTGACCAAGGACCACTACTCGCACGACATATCCAGCATCCCAAGTATGAAAGCTGGAAGGTCTTCATGGCAGCCGCCAGTAGCCCGGTGGAACTACGATAGCCTCGGCCTACTTCGGCCCACCTATCAGCGCCTGCACCGTATGCCGTTGCATGCACTGTCCACCGTTGCATGCACTGTCTACCGTTGCATGCACTGTCTACCGTTGCATGCACTGTCTACCGTTCGCCATGGACCGACGACCCTGTATTCGACAGGTACAATGGATCCGCCAAGTACGATGAAATCGCCAGGTTACGATGAAATCGCCAGGTATTGACGGCTATTCGTCGACCAGGGGCTTCTTTTTCTCGGTAATGGACGGACTAACGGGGGCCATTTCGGCGTTCAACTCCGTGAAGGCTTTCCACTCTTCCGGCACGTTATCCTCGTGGAAAATCGCTTCCACCGGACACTCCGGCACGCAAGCCTCGCAGTCAATACATTCTTCCGGATGAATATAGAGGATTTTATCCCCCTCGTAGAAACATTCCACGGGGCAAACGACCACACAATCGGTGTACTTGCAGCCGAAACAGGGTTGAGCAACAACGTGGGTCATGTAGGGCGGTCTCCTTAACGAAATTTCGAACTGCCAATGGCTTGGGAGCAGCCGCCACGGAGCGACCGGCTTACGAGGGTCAGCCAAGCTCACCTGCTCTTGGACTATCGGCCCCAGGACACAAAAACCTGAATGGGCCGCAGGATGGCCGATGGATCCAACCTTTCGGAAATCTAGTAGGGCTTACGCAGACTGTCAACCCGCCAGAATCGGGCAAATTTACCGCAGCACACCGCCCTTTCGACTTAGCCGTAGGGGCCACGCCGTCGGGGCGACGCCAACCACGGCCTGCATCAAGAAACGCGGGAGTCTTCGTGCGATATTCGCATCTTGTTGCGTGCACGGCTTAATGTCGGCCCGATCGTATTCTCGGGCATGCCAATGCGAGCACTGATCTCCTGGTATGACCTTCCTTCCAAATGGAACATTCGGACCACAGCTGCCTCGGGAGGGTCCAATTTGGACATCAAACGTTCCACTTGTTCTCGGTCCCCGATTCGCTGTTGCGCAGGGTCCAACTTGCCGGCAGCATCACCCAGTTCGTGATCACCCAGTTCATGGACCAACACAGGGCGGAGGCTGCCCGGACGCATGGATCTGGCCTGAGAACTCATCAAGTGCGACGGGTCATGAAACAGTCGATGTACGACCACACGTCTTGCCACAACGGTCAGGTAGGTCGCAAGGCTGCTCCGTCCGCGAAACCGACGGAGCACCCCAAAATCCCGGTCGACCAACGTCAGGAACACATCGGCCGTAAGGTCATCCGAATCGGCATCGTCAAGAAGAACACCGTGACCCTGGGCTGTGTGCCTAACGATGTGTAACACCAAACCCAAAAAACGGTCGACAAACTGGTTCCAGCTTAACGGTTCACGCGCCAGGCACCGGGCCAGCAAATCACGGTCGTTATTGGTGAGCACCACGACGAAAGCCCTTCCTGAAACGCAACTGGCTGGATCGCCCGAAGCGGTTCAACCTAACCTAGCGGACGCTAGCAGTAAATTCTCCAGCGCGCACCTCTTGGTCCATCTTATCCCGCCATGGCAGATAAAACAAGATTGAGCGGCGAAAACCGTACCTAGGGGACCTAGCCGACGGGCATCGTCGTTTCCCAACCGGTGCCTCGCTACCTCAGGGAAGGCAGTCTTTGGAGACGCGAATCGGTCACGCCGCTCTGCGGTGCCCGTGTCCGCCACGCCGTATTGATTCCGCCCAACGAATCGCGGGGAGGCAATCCCGGCTGCCGCGTCGGGGGAACAGCCCCAATGGTTTGAGCCGCTGGATAGGTGGCTGGAGCAACCGCTTGCTGAGGAGAAACTCCCTGGGGAGAAGTAAGTTCAATGCGTTCGATCCCTGCCACACTCGGCATTTGCCACAGCGACTGAGAATCACGAGGAAGCTGATTAATCAGCCAAGAATTGGCGTCGAGTTGCATTTCCGATTGGGCCATCGGAAGGTCGATCTTAATTCGGTGAGGCAGCGAAAGGCCATATTCGGCGATGAACCGATGATCCGAGGCATAAGCGGAGACGAGCAAACGACCGTTCTGGTCATAGAGGTGCTGTGTCAGAACCAATCCTCGTACCGCATCAATTTCGATCGTGCGCCGCAAATCAGGCCGACCCGGCATGCGTGTTTGCAAAACCAAACGATCGGAACCGGAACGTGACGGACCCGATTCAACGTCTTGCGCTGCGACTTCCAACAGACCCAAAGCATCCATGATCCAAACGGGCGGCACGGGCAAGAATTGTCCAGCCGCGCCGGTCATTGTTTCATCGTGCCGACCGGTATAAATCACTTCCTCACGCCGCACCCACATCCAGTACTGCCCGTCATTACTCCCCAAATCGACTTCGGGTTCCGACGACAAAGATACATTGAGCTTGGCGGTGATGTGCAAACGGCGAGGCCGTTCCAGGGCAATTTCTGCCGACAAGGTGGGAGCATTATCAACCGTCAACCGCGCCCCCACAGATCGTAACTGGCGTACAGTGGCAGCCGGTAGGTTGATCACCGCCAGGACCTGTTCCAAGGAGGCGTTCGGAATCAAGAGTGCGGGTGCTGCGATCGAACTTCCGCGCCCCATCATCCGCGGGCAAGAAGCGCCGCTGGAGACAAAGACGAGTACGGATAGCCACAACAATAGCGACGTTCTGTGGCACGACCGATGTCGCTCAGTTGGTAGACAATTGTGTAAGGACATCCGTATCCTTGCGTCGAGAAAGTAACCAACCACTGTTGAGGGACTCAGCCAGCGAATCTTCGTAATCGAATCGCCTAGGCCACGCGTTCAAGAATCAATCTTTGCAAATATTCGTGAATAACCTGCTTACGTGCGGGGGACGGCGTGATGACTTGTACTCGTATGTCCTGATCGAGCTTCGCGGAATGCACGATCAAAAATTCAGATCCGCCGACGTTTTCGGTATTCTGCACGCGGAGGATCCTGCGCCGGATCATCAAGAGTGTCAGCAAATACCGAAGGTCAGCCTGATCGGGCTGATCGGCCAGTTCTTCAAAGAGGTGCAGCATGACATCTTGCGGCGCCCAATGCGTTCTTGTGGTCTCCAGACTAGGGACGGTCCCTGTCCACCATCCGATCGTACCCGTGGGAGGACCTTGCCAAGCCTCAGAACAAAAGTCCTGACGCACGACCTCCGCCCCCTGCTGCACCAGCGCCGAGAAGTACACCTCGCCGGCCCGCAGCTCCTGGTCGGTCGTCGCACATCGCTTTGTTAGTCGTTTGACTTCAAATTCCATAGAAACACTCGAAGACGGTACGGACCTTGCCGAGCCAATATCTCGAGCCTTTCCCCGCCTGTACCCCGGGGCGGCCCATCGTAGGCAAATCTGCTCGGCGTCTCAAGAGGGAACTGTCGACTCCCGAGCCTTATAATCCGCGCTGTTGACCGAACCTTTTGAGCTCAGCTACACTCAAATGTCCAATAGGTCGTGTGGGCTGTGCGGTTCCGACACCGCTAGCACCTCTCCATTGTAATTCAACTTCTACCCAACAGGCGCGGATTCATGCCAACCCGACCATGGTTGCTTCTACGACTCAAGCGACGGGGAACTAGCCCTCGGTAGTGCTGTGTGTGAACATTATATTCCGCCAAGCCCCGCAGCCGGCCCCTAGGTTGCCGGGCTTTTTTTATAGAACAAAGGAAACATCCAATGGAACCGACGAATCGCCGCATCATTGTGTTCGACACGACACTTCGCGATGGCGAGCAGTCACCCGGCGCCAGCATGAATCTGGACGAAAAATTAAAGATCGCGCACGCCTTGGTAGACTTGGGAGTTGACGTGATTGAAGCCGGGTTTCCGATCGCTTCACCGGGCGATTTTGAATCGGTGCAGCAGATTGCACTCCACTGCCAGGGAGCCACCATCTGCGGATTGGCTCGGTGCAATGAACAGGATATTGACCGGGCCTGGGAAGCGCTAAAGAGTGCTCACCGGCCAAGAATCCACGTATTCCTGGCGACCAGTGCCATCCACCGTGAATTCAAATTGCGCATGACGCGTGAAGAGATTATTGCCCGCGCAATTTCTGGAGTTCAGCGTGCCGCTCGGTACTGCGATGACGTGGAGTTTTCACCCGAGGATGCCGCTCGAACCGAAGTCGATTTCTTGTGCCAAGTTGTCGAAGCTGCGATCGACGCTGGAGCAACCACGGTGAATATTCCAGATACGGTCGGATACGCGACGCCGGCACATATGGGTGGCGTGATTCGCAAGTTACGAGACCGTGTCCCGAACATTGACCGTGCCGTTATTAGTATCCATTGCCACAACGATCTCGGTCTCGCCGTCGCAAATAGCCTGGCGGCGCTGGAAGAAGGTGCAGGTCAGGTCGAATGCACCGTCAACGGCATCGGAGAACGTGCCGGCAACTGCTCGTTGGAAGAAATCGTGATGGCGCTGCGTACTCGACATGATTATTATCGTTTCGAAACAAAAATCGAGACACGACGGCTCGTCCCTACCAGTCGGCTTGTGGCCGGAATCACCGGCATGCAGGTCCAACGCAACAAAGCCATCGTTGGTCGAAATGCATTTGCGCACGAAGCAGGCATTCACCAAGACGGCATGCTGAAAGAACCATCCACATACGAGATCATGCGGCCCGAGGACGTTGGGTTCGAACGCACCGACCTCGTATTAGGTAAACACAGCGGCCGGGCAGCCTTGGCGGATCGAGCCAAAGCGATGGGATTCCATCTTACCGGTGAACAATTGCACGAGATTTTCGATCGCTTTAAGCTATTAGCCGATAAGAAAAAGGAGATCTACGACGGCGACATCGCAGCTCTCATTAAACAACAACTCCATGACCAACCCGAACGGGAATGGCGCCTGGTCGATTTCTGTGTACGGTCGGGCTCCAGCATCGCGCCTCGCATGGAACTCACATTGGCACGAGGATCGGAACAATTCCATGAAACCTTGGAGGACGGCGACGGGCCGGTCGATGTGGCGTTCCTGGCGGTGGAAAAGATTACTGGATACAAGTTGGTTTGTCGGGACTATACGGTGCGCAGCGCTACGTTGGGGCACGACGCTCTCGGCGAAGTCAATTTGGACGTCGACTTTCAAGGCCGTTCGTATCGCGGACGCGGCATGTCGACCGACACGGTCGAAGCTACGCTCAAGGCCATTCTGGACGCCATCAATCAGATCGCCAGTTAGATTGGGCTGGCGACGAAAGCCAGCCAATAAAATACCCAGCCGGTAGTGGCGGTAAGGGTCATGCCAATCGCAGCCATCCATCCCCACATGCGGTGGCTGCCGCTATGCGTGTTAGGAGCTGCCGGCCGCGGGAACGTTCGGACGGCACGTACGATCACGGCAACCCAAATGAAAAAAGTTGGTATCGCACATGCAAGGTGCACGGCGAGCGACCCGTCGACTACGTCGTTCCACCGCCCGGCGCGCCAATACGGCGACAACTCGGCCCGATGCTGCCAGCCAAACAACCGCATTTCCAACTCGAATGCCGAAACCGCGACCAGCAGAACGATCCCCAAGGTCAACTGCAAACGTTTATGGAACGGATAATGTCGCCCCACGCGCGCGGTGTAAATGCTCCAGTACAGCACCGGCAGCACCAAAAACATCGCCACAAAAACCACATCGATCATCAGTGAGCCGCGAGTTCCTAGGAATCCGTCGGGCATATCAACATTTCCCCTAACGATTATTGAGGATCTGGCCCAAGCATCCGCTGAACCGCCTCACGAATGCGAGCGGAAGGCAGCGCTAAGCTCAATCCGTGCGTCGCTGTTCCGACGATGGCGACATGTATCCCCACCAACTGACCATTCCGGTCCACGAGCGGACCTCCGCTAAACCCTGGGTGCGTTACACTATTTGTTTGTAACAATTCTTGGTAGGGCCCGGCACCTAGATTGTGCCGCAACCCGCTGACAATTCCCCAACTCAGACTCCCGTCGAGACCACGATAGGGACTCCCGGCTCCCAGGACCCAACTGCCGGGCTGCAAAATCGTGCTGTCACCCCAATCAAGTGCCGGGAGCACACGATCAATTCGGATAAGTGCCAAATCCAAGCCGGGATCCTCAGCCACGCGACGCGCGGTGTGACTACTCCCATCGGAAAGAATCACCTGGAGGCGATTCATGCCACGAATCACGTGCTCATTGGTCAAAATGCAACCGTCGCGCCGCACGACTGTGCCCGACCCCAATCCGCCCATCAGTCGCGTCTCTTCAGGCAATCCCCAGACTTCGCGCAACTGTGGTGATTCACGATTCAGCAGTTCAGCATCTTCGGATGTTATATGTACGACGCTTTGTTGCACCCGTTGAGCAATCAATTCGCACGTTCGCGACATTTCTGCAAATGCCTTGCCGGATGCGTCCAAGGCAATGGATTGTCCGTCCGAGAGCGTCCGTAAGTTCTCTTGACGCGTTGTTGCGTCGACTACGTTAGTTCGGCTCGTCGTGGTTTGTTTCCACAACAATCCCACGGCGGTCAAGAGTACCATGAAACCGATAACGAACCACCAATTTACCGCCCTGCGCCGAACTACTTGTTGCATCCAATTCGCTTCCATTCTGGTCGCCATCCGCTCCTCTTGGCAAAACACGGCGATTAGGGAGCCGCATCTACGTTCGCCAGTTCGCCATTGGCTAAAGGCAGGAACGTACTGCTGGCGGCAACACGTTGATCAGCCCGCACAAACGACGCGTAGTACTTCGCCTCCGGGCGATCCGGCCAATGGGCCAAAATCTGTTGTAAGTGCTGACGAGCTTTGGCCACATCGACAAACTCACTCGGCACCTGCCAGTCACCAGCATAAATCCCTACGAGCATCCAATGCGCACGAAGCGCGGTGTTGGGGTTGGGGTCGTCCTTGAGCAGCGCTAGTTTTTCATAGACACCAATTGCCTTCGGATAGTCCTTGTCCTTAAGTAGGGCGTAATCCGCCATGATCTCCTCTTGCATACTCGGGAGTGGCATACGTTTCCGATTGCGAGAGTTGTATGCCTGCGACAGAGATTTTTGAAATTCCTTCTGTATACGACTCGCTTCGGCACCGTCTCCGCGTTGATAGTGACCAAACCAAAGGTTGTAGTAGCAACTCGTCAGTAATAGTTGTGCCCACGCATTCCGCGGGTCGCCAGCCGACCCGACGGCCTTCTCGAGCGATTCTCGCGCTGAATTTAACAAGGGTAGTGAATCGTCGCTACCTACCGGGTAGCTAAGCGCCAATTCCAATTGATGCAAACCCATCAATACGTGACTACGCTCGGCAGCATCGCCAGCCACGGGCGACACAATGCCACTTTCAAGCGTCGGACGACTGCGCACCCCGGCCAACACAGCAACCAGACGCTGGTCCAACTCCTGGCGTTTATCGAGAGCTGCCGAAATCATTTGCTGCGTTACAACGCCAGTAAGCTGAATGGATGACACACTGGCACTCTCGGCCTGCGAGGCTCTCAGCTTCGCCTGACCATCTTTGGGGTCGTACAGAGCTGACTCAAGCTGAGCCACGCCATTTCTCATGCTGTAATCGCCCCAGACTACGTAATCAACCTTGAGCCGATTACCCAGCGCCTGAACAAGCGACGTACCTTCCACACCTTCCAGCGATAGGGAACGTAAGGCCTGTTGCACATTCCGTGGATTCGCGACTTCCGCACCCGCTCGACGCCACTTTTCTCGTAATTCCGTGGCAATCTCCTCCGACGCGTCGGACGGCACTTGATCTTGGGAGTTTAAATCCGTGTGAGGGAGGATCGCGAGTCGAATCCGAAACTCCTGGGCCACCGGATCCTTGCGTTTCACGGCGGCTTGTCGTACCGATTCAATATCTTGTCGAGAAATCGCACCGATTTTGGCCACGGGAGACACCGGCTTGTGCGAAGCGGCCTCCAGAACGCGACGGATATCTGGGTACGACAAATCGAGCATCACTCCTTCAGTGCCATTCGTCAATTGATTGAGGAAGCTGCGGGTTTGATCCAACCCACGCTCGTATGCAATTCGATCTTCCTCCCGACTTGTGCAGAGAATCGTGTTGATTCGTATACCACGATCGCGGGCCGAGTCGATGAGCACTTGCGTATCGACATGTCGCCGGGCCTTGTTATTGGACTCGTCAAAGTTGGGCTCAAAGGGTGGGGCGTCGGTAAACAGGAAGATCCACTTCGACGTATCCTTGTCTTCCGTCCATTTTAAATCTCGCAGTGCGGCGTTGACACCCACGTCGACCTGTTCAGGAAAATAGGGCGCACCCGTTTCGGCTTCCACCTGACTCAAGGCTTGTTTGAACGCCTCACGGTCGTTGGTAAAGCCCCTTTCGGGCACCTGGAGAGGATAAGAAATCGCCCCCGACGGAGCTCCTTCGTCACGAAAAATCACCACCTGAAAGGCGATATTGCCCGACTTTTGAAGACTGAGGTCGTCGGTCATTTGGCCGAGCGCGGCACGGCGCCTGCCAAGCTCTCACCCATACTCGTCGTTCCGTCGATGACAAAGGCAATCTGCAGCTTCGGCTGCGCGGCGTCCGCCAAGTCCAGGAAACTTCTTTGCAGCAAACCCATCGTCTTTTTGGCGGGAGCCCGTTGCGGACTGAATATCGTCTCCAGCGCATTCTGTACTGGCGACCTCGCTACGAGCGGCTCTTGTTCTGCTATTAATGACGTAGTGAGCAACAACACTGATGTCAGCGAGGTCAAAACCAGGGCATCGATTGTCCTCACGCCCACCTTGGTAAGTAAGAAATTCTTCATGCATCTATTTCCTTATTCAACCACGAGAAGCGTTGAGGCGACACGGTGGCCGCACGGCAAAATCGCCTGCCATGAGGCCGGCCAAAGTTGTCATTGTAAACCTTCTCGGTTATCGTGCCTCTGGGCTAGGCGGTTGCCTGCTAAAATTAAGAATACGCAAGAATTGGAGAGAGCGACACAAGACAGGCGATCGTGGCCCCGCTCTACGTCAGCAAGATTTCGGTGTTTTTTTCGCAACCCGCGACTCGGTACGAGCGAAAACCTCTTGAGGGGAGTGGATTCCGTCGAGCCGTCGATGCACGCCTCCCTTACCGCAAGTGAAAAATTATGCTTATAAGACACCGCTTGTTCGATCCGGAGCCCTCTCGGACGCGTCATGCCATCACGAAAACGCGACCCAGTCAACGATGGAGAGCGGTGACTCATATTGCCGCCAGTGCTGGTTTTGCCGTGGTCCTATCGAACTGGATCAGCTTCGCACTGGCCAGCCTCCGGAACAGATCCTCGCAAAGCCGACCTGGCCCAACCCGCATTACCAAGTGAAGATTCATGGCCGGGTGATATTCGCGCCGTTTCAACTTTGCCGGATGAATCGTTATGGCCGGGACAATCGATTCCTTCGGCCGTCGCGGTGCCGCCCGACGGCCCTCCACCGCTCAAGACGGAGAACCAACCGGCAGTGACTGCCGATCTGCCCGTCCCCCGACCATTGCCCGAGGAGTCCACATGGCCGGTCGCAATGAATCAAACCGATCCGCCGCCAAGTTTACCCGCTCACGATTCCAGCCCAATGGAATCGACTACCGACGCAAAGCCAGCCGAAGACCTCCTGTCTGACGCGCAGGGAAAAGCAGTGGACGAGGTCCCCTGGTTGCGATTGCAAAGCCGAGGCCCCATCGCGCCGGTACGCTCACTGACGTTTACTCAAGATGGAAGCCGATTGGTTGCAGCTGGCGAAGACAAACATACGCTGATTTGGCAACGCGACGACGAGATGTCGGCAGACAGTCGCTGGCAGTACGAACGAACGATTCGCTGGCAAGTTCATCGTGGCCCATTGGGTCACGTCCACGCAGTCACCGCCGCACCCGATCTGCTCGCTATGGCCGGGCATGGGGCAATGGGAGGACATTCCGAGATTTGGCTGGTCGATCCGCACACGGGGGACTGGCGTGCAACGTTGGTCGAGCCTGACAAGTCGCAAGAACCGCGTCAAGTAATCACCGGCCTTCAATTCGCCCATCAGGACGGTATTCCGCGTCTTGTCGCCAGTGACCGTCAAGGGAAAATAACGGTTTGGACGCGAGGGGAAAATCAATGGAATCGGCTGGTAATCGTCCCCTCGGATAGCCAGCAATACGGCGCCGAAATAGCCGAAAAGCTGGAGCCCTTTCGCGGCTTCTCTCCTATCGCTGTCGTCGGCGACTATGCGATTGCTCCTCAGTTTACCTCGTTTGCCTCCGACGGGACTCCTGAATGGAATCTGGTCCGTATTCCGTTAGATGGATCCGACCCACCTCGCTTGCTCCATCCAACAGGGCCAACACACCATGGATTCGTCACGACAATCGCCGTCGCCGAACAGCCCGAACGAATAGCAACTTGTGATGGCCACGGTCAATTGACCATCTGGCAGCTGGGCAACAATCCTCAGTTCAAGACAGTCGCTCTCGACGGACCCGCATTTGCACTGTCCCTATCGCAAAACGGCCAACGTCTCCTCGTTGGGACCACCATCTTGAACGCCAAAAAGAAGCCCAGCTGGCAAATTTGGGATACAACAATTCTTCGCAATCCGAAACAGTTGAGTTACCAATCGACCTCCGGGCCCGTTCGCGCGTGCGCCTTGAGCCCCAACGGGCAATTTGCAGCTGTGGCCTTAGACCGACTTGTGGAAGTGCACGATCTCCATCAGTCGCCGTCGGTTCCGCAACGCCTGCGCGGAGCAATTGATGTCCCAACGCGGGTTGCCTTTCCCGCCCAACCGGGAAAATATCGTCTCAGGATAACTTGCCCGTCGTCGAAAGACCCATCTGCCGCAACGGTCCACATCTTTGACACGCAGCAGGTTCAACTTTCAACTTTGGAAGAGTCCCAGAAGGCCAGTGCAATCGATACGAAGACGAACGAGTGGATGGAAATAACACGTTTTCAAGGTGGCTGGAAATTCAAACGCGACGAACAGAAATCGGATGTTTATTGGCTCACAGGCGGTAGTCAGGGCCAACCGCGTCAGGCAAAACAATGCCGAATTCGATTCGCAATACAGTATTTTGGCTTACCCACGGCCTGGACTTGAATCCCCGACAGCGACGGTCAACCGTTTGCGGTGGCCATCGCCACGAGTGGCCACAATAACATCTACATCTATCGCCTAGCTGACAGTGGCGACGCCCCCCTTTTGCGGCAATTCCGCGGCCATGGAGCACGTGTAAGTTCGCTCAGCATCTCCGCAGATCGACGGTACTTGGCGTCTGCTTCGGATGATGGCACGGCAAGAATTTGGAATATGGAGGGATTGGATACAGAGAACCCTCAATTGTTACGGTGGGGAGCACGCTTCAGCGTGACCGACGAACAGCTCATCGTAAGTGAACTCCGCGCCGACAGCCCCCTTTACTTTCGAGGCCTGCGGTCCGGTGACACGATCCGCCGTTTGCGATGGGTCGAAGCTCCCCCAACGAAGGCCCAAGTGGCGGACGCCAATAATGGGTACCGTGACACGGAATCGCCACAGGAAATGATCCGCCACTTGGAAGAAAACGACTGGAGAACGCCCGTCACCTTTACCTTAACGCGCGGTCGAAATTTCGAGAAATCCTTCCAATCGGTGCCGGCCTGG
Organism: Planctomycetota bacterium; assembly: GCA_027619595.1. Classification (GTDB taxonomy): domain Bacteria; phylum Planctomycetota; class Planctomycetia; order Pirellulales; family Pirellulaceae; genus JAQCHP01. The sequence goes on along the minus strand of JAQCHP010000023.1, from coordinate 14,864 downwards.
CAGCCGTTGGTCTCACTGGTCATCTCGACCGACCGGGAATGGGCCTATTGGACTCCGGCAGGCTATTACGACGCGTCCTTTGAAGGGCATCGCTTATTTGGCTGGCAATTCAACCGCGGGCTCTATCTGATGCCCGACTTTTTCCTAGCCGCCCAATTGCGGGCATCGCTCGAACGTCCCAATGTCATGTCGCGACTCCTCAACGCTGGAAATCTGGAAGATGCATTTCGTCTGTCGCACCAAGAATCTCCCGCCAGTCCGGAACATGCAATCGTAAGCGCCCACCGACTTCGGCCTCACATTCAGTTGCTGACACCGCAACCCGAGCAGTCGGTCGACGGGGACAAGCTCGACATTACCGCCGAAATCTTCGTGCGCACAGGTCAAACACTGGTCCCACCCAAGGCGTTTGCCAATGGTGTTGTGGCCACGCATCGCGTCTTGCGCGGAATAGAAAGTGTCACTCGTGACAACGAACAATGGCAAAAACACACCTACCAATGGCAGGCTCATCTGCCGCACGATCCCAAGCTACTTATCCACGTGATTGCATCAACTGACCAAGAACTGGCCGATGAAGCGACCGTGGAACTAGCTCGTTCGGCGTTGCCCAAGCGAGGTCGATCGCGGCTTTATCTCGTCACCGCAGGCATCAACGACTATCACGACCGACAGGTCCAATCTCTCGACTTCGCCGTGAACAATGTCGTTCAACTCAAGAGCACTTTGGAGAAGCGTACATCGCAATTCTATCGAAGCCAAACCTTGGCCCTCCTCAATCAACGTGTAACACGGCCCATGTGGGAAATGGCGATCAATCAAACGGCCAACGAACTACGTACCTCCGCACAACCGGACGATTTGCTCGTCATTTTCTTGTCGGGTCACGGCATCCGTGATCCAGAAGACGACAATTACTATTACTTGACGGCCAACAGTCGATTATCGGACGTCCTTGCGCGTCAATACAATGACTGTTTGTCGTTTGCTGACTTTTCGCGACTAGCTGATATTCCGTGCCGTAAATTGGTAGTGCTCGACACCTGCCATAGTGGCGCGATCCAACCACTGCGTCAACGCGAACTGAAAGCGGCCGTGCGTGTTCTCCAGAACGACATGATCATGACGCTTACGGCATCCCAAGGGCGTCAGGAAGCCGCCGAACTCAGAGAAAAAAACATGGGGCGATTCACGTTCCACCTCCTCGCTGGCTTGAACGGGCCTGCCGATTCGGATCGCGACGGAGTGGTAACTTTGCCCGAGGTCGCGAGATACGTGCGGGCCATGGTCCAACAGGAGTCGGCCGGAGATGAAGTCCCTCAAATCCCCACCGCCGGCCCTTCGGACCTGCTCCGCATCGCTCACATACCGCTCACCACCGCTCAAACACCAGGGTCAGCAAATTCACAGGCGGCCAACCCAGTTCCCACATCTCCCCGAACAAGGCTGGCCGTCAAGGAGTAAATCGGTCCATGGCTGCTGTCGTTGAGATTAATACCGTCGAGTAAACTGCAAGCCGAACTCGGCGTCGAAGGCCTTGTCAGATCCAGTGGTTCGCAACGGTGCCACGCCACCCACCTTCATGTAGGACATGGGGGTGAACTGCACCAGAAATCCGCCGGTTAAATTCAATACGTCCAAGCGAGAGTCTTCGGTAAATAAGCCCGTGCCGACAAACGGGCCATAGTCTTGATCTTGTGTGGTTGTCGAATAGTGCAATTCGATCATAGGTGCCAGTCCTTGCACGAAGGAGTGACAACGGTTTTGGAAAAGCCAGTAACCGTAGGAGTAGTCCAAGAACAAGAGTGTCTGGTCCTATAATCGCCCTTGCGCTCCGCCAAATTGGCTTCCGTCACTCGTAGTAACGTCGTTTCCGTTTACGTCAAAATCAAGCTGGGCAAATACTTGATGGAAGCTGCGGCCACGCGGTGCGTAGACACCAATAAAGGGCTGAAGGTGAACGGCATCATTATCGAACGTCACGATCGGTGCTGGTATCGACCCATCGTCAAAGACCGCACTATCGTCGCCGGTAGGCAAGACGGTGCCTAACCCCGCCGAAATCGCAAAGCACGGCCCCTGATAGAGAAGTCGCTTCAATGCGAACGCGATGTTACCAAACTCGGTCGACGTCGTATCGGCACTGTCTTGGAACTGATCGGATGCCAACGTACCGGCAAACGGTACTCGCACTTCCCACGAACTCATTCCGTCACCAATTAAACGCTCCAGGCCAAAAGTGTAGCGATTCACGCTCTGGTCCTGCGCGTTGATGTCGACGAGCGCGTTGTGAAAGTGGTTGTAGTTGAATACGATTCGATTTTGAGGAAACGGGCTGTTGTTGTCCGAAAACTTGACTCGTCGATCCGAGCCGGCCGGCGAAGCCGTTGCATTATTGAGTGCTGCTCCGTAACGGAATCCACCCGCAAAAAAGTCGCCTATCATGCTAGGTACGCCGTTATTTCCCTGCGCTGCGCCCATCCCACCGGAAAGACCTGCTAAGTCAGACGCTGAAGGTCGGTTCCCGGAACTTGATAGCGATGGCACATCGGCAGTTCCATCAGGTTCCACCTGCGGCAACGCACCGCCCTCTTCGCCCGACAACTCGGCGGTTCCATCTGGCGCCACTACACGAACTGCAGTGTTGACCAAACAAGGGTGCCGCTAGAAGTAACGCTCCGACGGCGCCTACGGCCCATCCGCCAAGAGTTCTAATGCGAGCGAACATGGCATCCATTCCTGTTCCAAGATAGTTTTTTGCCGTAAAAGCGCGACCGCGCCCTAGGTCTTCTGATTCGGACAAATCGGTCGGTGTATCCAAGGGATTCCATTCCTCCCGTATGACCGGTATGGAAGATACATCTTGACGGAATTTGCAGACGGTAGGTTCCCGCCAATGCTGGCATCCATTAAAATAGCCAGCCGCCTAGCGTTCGTAATATCGCGATAGCACATGCAAGCGTCGTACATGCACCGCCACAAGACAGCCAAGCACATTCAACCCAACAAGATAAAGAAGGCTATCACTTGGGCGTGGTAGCCATTCCACATCGAGCCGTCCGATCCGATTGAGCCACAACAGAAGGCAATATCCGGCAGTCGCTAACCCGGTGGTTGTAATCACTAATTTCTCACGGAGGAACATTCCACTTGCAACGATCAACACTGAATAGCCCACGAGCAATTGTCCTCGCGCAGGGGAAGCTAAGGCGATGATGAGGGTCATTAGTGCAACGTCCACGGTAGCCCACGCATAGCGGACCCAATAAGATCGCGGATACCTCGTCAACAGGCGTTGCAAACCAAAACAGGACACGATCCAAGCCACTAGGGCGCCCGAATGGGCAAAACTATAGGATGCAGCTTGTCGAAGAATGACATGAGTTACGTAAACCGCTTGGACGACGATTAGCGTTGGGAGCAATCCCGCGAGATGGGCCGCCAAGGCTGGCTGACAGCGTGCCCACGACTGCAATTGCCGGAACACGCTGCGTTGCCCCGCGTGGATCGGTTCTCCGTGTAAGAACCTCGTCAAGTCCGCAGCTAGTTCGGCCATCGACGCGTAACGGTGAAGTGGATCTTTTTCCAAACATTGGAGACAAATCTGTTCCAATCGTCGCGGCACAGCAGGATTAACCCGCCGCGGAGACAACGGCTCCGCTTCCAAAACACGCAGTAACAATTCTAATGAAGTCGTCGCCTGATGCGGTGGCACCCCTGTAATCATGGCATACAAACAGGCCCCTAATCCGTATATATCGCTTGACTGCGGTCTCGTAACGTCACCTCGTACCTGCTCTGGAGAGATGTACGCCGGCGTCCCTAGAACCTGTCCGGTTTGAGTTAGGCCGTCATCTTGATGGATCTGCTTGGCTAAACCAAAGTCCATTACCCTTGGCGCACCACTCGCGTCGATCAACACATTGCCCGGCGTAAGATCACGATGCACGATCCCCTGTTGGTGTGCATATTCAATGGCAACTGCCGTTCGCTGTGCGATGCCAGCCGCAACCTGCGGGTCCATCGGTCGCGTAACGATTAATTCTGCCAACGTCTGTCCTTCAATATACGCCATCGCGTAGAAGTGTATTCCACGCTCTTCGCCCACATCGAACACAGGAACGATACCAGGGTGATCCAGCGAGGCAGCCACGCGGGCCTCAATATGAAACCGACGTATTTCGTCTTCGCCTGCCAGATGTCCCGCCTTGATCATCTTGAGCGCCACTCGACGATCCAGTGCTCGGTGCCGGGCCTCAAACACCACTCCCATCCCTCCACGATTGACCTCCCGGACCAATTCGTAGCCGCCGAACGTGGAGTTTCCCTCTTGAATAACATAGTTGCTATCCAGAGGGCTGGTCGCCCGCAGTTCCCCCGGCAAGTCGCCACGATTCGCAAGAACACGATCCGCTTGTGGCGGCGTCGGGACAACGGCCTCACGCGCTCGTTGAAATCGAGCGGATATCGCTGTATGGGCAGCAATAAACTCGACCAATTCCTGTGCCCGACGAGGATCGCTGCAGATCTCGTGCGGGTTCACCGATTCCCCTTGCTCAAGGCACTGCAGGCAGTGCGCCAAGAGGGACTCCCATGCCACTTCGTCGTCGTTTTGCCATTCATTCGCGCCACCCGTCATCGATCGCCCTCACCGGCAGCGGAATAGTCGGAGGGGCTGAATTGGGAGTCAAAATGCCTTCGTAACTGTTTGAGTCCGCGGTACAGAATTCCGGCGGCGGCAGGCGTGGAGATTTGCAATCGCATCGCGATCTCGACTAAGGTCAAGTCATGCCAATACTTCAGCCAAAGTACGTCGCGCTGGTGGGGCTCCATTTGACTCAGCAAATCCACAATCCGTAGTCGCTGTTCTTCGTTCTCCATTTTGGACAACGGACTTGTATCGTCGACGCCGAGGATACCTAGCAGGCACAATGAGGACTGCTCCAACCGTTGATCGAGCGACTTCTCGCGACTTACGTCTCGTTTATCCCGATGAAGGTCGCGCACACAGTGCGCCAGGTTGTTGGTGAGTATCTGCCGCAGCCATGCAATACATTCCGCATCGGTGGTGCCTCGGAATTGCGAGCGGGCCTCGAGAGCATGAAGCAATGTTTGTTGCACGATATCCGACGCATCAACTTTGTGCGCTACATTTCGATCCAATCCCATACTTGCCAAAACGCAAAGGTAGCCGCGAAATCGTTCAAACTGGAGGATGTTCCGGTCTAACATAACGATGCTATTCGTCCCGCTGCCGTGTTTCCGGGCTATCCAACGACACTTCGAGATTTGATAGCACCGAATGGGAGAGAAATGCACCGAGACGCTGAGCCGCTTCCCACGATCGCTCATGTAGGTTCCAAAGCTCGGAAGCCGCAGATGGACGTGCCCAAATAGCCCCCGCCGCCGCACCCAGTCGCCTGGCAAACGATTCTTGTTTCACAATGGTTTCAATTTCTCGTGGCAATGTTTCGTGCACGGTGTCGCTAATGACTCGGGCCGCCTGGAACTGTACCCCAAATTCGCGACACGTCTTGGCCAGTGCATAGGATTCCATGTCGCAGGCAATCGCCCCAGATCGGATGCCAAGCTGTTGCTTCGCTTCGGCGGTGCGAACCACGTTCAAAACGGAAATCAGGTTGCCAAAGTGGGTTGACCCTTGCTGCGCTGGACGTAGTGGAAACCTTTCCGGATGCGTGTCGACAATGGCGCCCGAAGCATCGTCGATCACTTGCCTGGCAACTACCATATCCAAGGCACGAAGATTTTCGGTCAGACCTCCCGCAAATCCGGCCGCCACCCACAGTCGCGGTCGATACAACTTGATAACGTCGGCCGCAGCAACCGTTGCTCGCATCGCCCCGATGCCCGTTAGGATGACCAACACCGGGCGGTCCGGACCGGAGTGAATTGACGAGCACAAACCTCGATATTCCGCGAAATTTGCACATTGCATACGATGCACACTTTGCATCCGTTCCAAGAAGCCTTTGGCCTCTTCGTGAATCGCAAAGGAAACAACCGTCGAGACAGGCGGCGATTCGTTCATTTTGACACCCGACCCGATCCGCGTTTTGATTATCTCTCGGCCGCGGGGACGATGCGACGAGCACCCTCAATTGTATCTCAAAACACAATGAAATGCAGAGACAGAGGTGTGCTTCCGTCGATGAATGGTGGCCTAGAACTCTAACGATTCCACAAAACCTGGCGTGTAGTGGCCCACAAACCAGTCCACGTCGAGAATGTCGCCACAACTGCCGACGGTTCAAAACCACAGTGTACCAGACAATCAGTGCACTTGGGATTTTGGCTTTTATGACCGTACTGACTCCAATCCGTCTCGTGCAGCAGTTCGGCGAAGGTCGCGCAATATCCTTCGTCCAACAAATAACATGGACGTTGCCAACCGAAAATGTTGTACGTGGGATTTCCCCACGGTGTGCAATCAAAATCCCAGTCCCCTTGAAGAAACTTCAAAAACAGCGGTGTTTGATTGAACTTCCACTTCCGGGAAGGCGAATGCAGAACTCGGCGAAATAATTCGTGCGTCTTCGATCGAGGCAAGAAATGTTCCTGATCGGGTGCTTTCGAGTAGGCATAACCAGGAGAGACCATCATTCCCTCCACGCCAAGTTGGGAAACTTCGTCAAAAAATTCACGCAGACGTTCGGCTTGCATATCACTAAAGACGGTTGTGTTTGTAGTGACACGAAAACCTCCCTTGACAGCCGCCTTGATGGCGTTGACGGCGATATCGTACGTGCCGTCGCGACAAACGGCTCGATCATGCACGTCGCGTGGACCATCGAGATGGACCGATAACGACAGATATTTCGACGCGCGGAATCTCGGCAGAAACTCTTCGAGCTTCAATGCGTTGGTACATAAGTAAATGTATTTCTTGCGTTGTACTAGACCGGCCACAATTTCTTCGATTTGCGGGTGCAGGAGTGGTTCGCCGCCAGGAATGGACACAATGGGCGTGCCGCATTCTTCGACAGCGTGAAAACATTGTTCGGGCGACAGATGGCGACGCAAGATGTTCTGTGGATGCTGAATTTTGCCACACCCTCCGCACGCTAGATTGCAGCGAAACAAAGGTTCTAACATGAGAACGAGCGGATAACGCTTGATTCCACGCAATCGCTTCTCCAGCACGTACCGTGCGACCGTCCAGGCTTGGGAAATCGGAACGCTCATGAAGGGGTGCCCACCAGATATCTCCAGGTTCGCAACGCAAGTAATGGAAAATAGATCCGGTAGTAATGGTACCGCAAATAAAACACCATCGGGAATCCAGTGCCGGTGAATTCGTCTTCGACCCAGGTACCGTCCGATTGTTGAGTACTTAGCAGGTAATGAATACCACGCAGCACAGCCGCCGACCGTGCGTGGCCAGCGGCCATTAGTCCTAACAGCGCCCATGCTGTTTGGGATGGCGTCAGGGGCCCACAGCCGCGTAGGCGGGGGTCCGCATAGCTATCAGCCGACTCTCCCCAGCCCCCTTCGGGTTGTTGGCACTGCAGCAACCAGCGTGCGCCCAACTGCATGGAAATGTCAGTCGTGGGCACTCCCGCGGCCCGCAAACCACACAAAACCTGCCACGTACCATAAATATAATTAACTCCCCAGCGACCAAACCAACTACCATCCGACTCTTGAGTTCGCCGCAAATAGGCAACCGCGCGTTCGATGGGGCGATCCTTACTCCCGACACCCCAAGCAGCCAGCGCTTCGATGACGCGCCCCGTGAGGTCGGGAGTGCTCGGATCAATCATTGCATTGTGGTCCGCGAACGGAACGTGACAAAGGAATCGGGCGTCATTGTTGCGGTCAAAGGCTCCCCATCCACCATCGCGATTCTGCATCGCCAGCAGCCACTGTCGCCCGCGTTGACAGGCCATTGTGAGCTGATCCATCCGGCCAGCTATACGTTTCGCCTCGACAATACTGCTGGTTCGACCACCGACAAGCCATTGCGTGGCGTTGGTCAGATCACGGTCAGGGTGTCCCGCCAACACGACTTCGTCCCGCAAAGCGAGCAATACCATGGCCGTATCGTCCGTATCGGGATAGAAAACATTCTGATATTCGAAAAACCATCCAGCAGGTTCCGCTGCCACAGTGGAACTCCAATCGCCCGGTTCGCGGACTTCCTTGTTCAGCAACCAGGTGATGGCATTTTCTCGAGCCGCTACAATCTTAGCATTCAACCAATGAGAATCATTTTGGGTTCGACCAAGTGATCGCAAAGTGAGCGCCGTATCCCACACTGGCGACTTGCAAGGCTGGATGCGCAATGTATCCGAGTCATCGATCACCAGCGCCATTAATTGCTGCCGACATTCTTGCACTTCGGGCGCATCATCGGTGTACCCTCGGCACCTCAAAGCGATCCAACTCCAGAGAATTGAGGGAAAGATGGCTCCAAGACCGTCACTGCCACGAAAACGTGCCAAGATCCAGCGCTCAGCCCGCTGCATGGCAACTTTTCTCAAAGGTTTTAGACGCAGTCGTTCTAGGATCTTTAAGGTGCCATCGAGCGCTAGGAAGGTGGCACGCCAAGCCCACTCACTGGTCGACGTCTTGTCCCCTGGAGCACAGGTGGACTTCCAGTTGGCAGGTGGAGCCATCATGAGCTCGGCAATTCCTCGCTCGGCAGGAATTGCCACGGAGGGACGCTCTGCCCAAACGAGCGTTAGCGGGACCAAAATCGTCCGCGACCATGCGCTAACTCGATAAATATTGACCGGCAACCATTTAGGTAAAAGTACGGCCTCCGGCGGGACCGCTGGGCAGATATCGTAGGGGACTTGGCCCAAGAGCGCTAAAAAGAATCGTGTAAAACTGTTGACCCGATCGGCACCACCCATGCCAAGTACCGCCTCGCGCGCTCGTCGCATCGGTTCGTCGTCGGGATCGTAGCCCGTAAGTTTGAGCGCAAAATAGGCCTTTACGCTGACACTTACGTCGGCCTTGCCACCGGGATAGAGCCCCCATCCTCCCTCCGGCAACTGCTGTTTGAGGATGTAGCCGGCCAAGCGTTGAACGAACTCTCCCGACGCTTCACCGAGCCACGCCAACAAGAGGATCGTTTCACTCTCCAGAATCGTGTCACCCTGAAGTTCCGCGCACCAGACTCCAGACGGTTGCTGCTGACCGATCAGCCATGCCTGGGTCGCATGAATCGCTTGCGACATCTCCGTAGTCGACGGAAAGGTAGTAAAATCACGCGGCGGCAATTCAGGTCGAGACGCGGCGGACGATTCCGGATCCTTCCCTGGTTCCATGCATAGAACTCCATTCCAAAAACGAAAAATGAACGCCCCGAGTCTACGCGATCAGGCCAAATCGGGCAATAGAAGTCTGCTAGCGGGACGGCAACCTCGAGATACCAAAACCGACCATCAGTATCGCTGTAGTTTCAACGCGACCAGTGCTACGCCGACAGTGATCGCCGCTATGGCCCAAAGCTTTGGACGAGAAAACCGTTCGCCCAGAACCCCCCCCCCCATCACGGCACCGATCACAATGCTCAGTTCTCGTAAGGGTGCCAAGAGTACTGACTGGGAGAGCGAGATTGCGAACAGAAACGTGATATACGACGCTGGGCTCAATACGGCCACCGCGATCACATAACGAAGCTGGACCGGATTCGCTGCGGCCTGTTCTGGTCGATTAAAACGATGCAAACACATACTTCGAAACGGGTGATTGCACCAATCAATCAGAATCGGCGATATACCTAGACTCACCACAGCATACTTGTCCCACAAGGTATAGGCCGCGACAAAGGCTCCGGTAATCGACGCTAAGACAATCGCGGTGGAATTTACATGCGATCTTCCAGAAAAACCAAGACCGCCCGCTCCCAAAAGGATGCACAGTACCCCACAGATTTGATTGACGGATGGATATTCACCCAGCAATGGCACGGCAGCCGCGACAGTAAGAGCCGGCCCCAGTCCCCGCGAAAGTGGGTAAACAAGTGAAAGGTCACCTTTTCGATACGATTGTTGCAAAAACAGAAAATAGACCAAGTGGATCGCCGCCGTAACTCCCAAGGCCAGGACGCGTTCCATCGTGAATTGACCCCATGATTGGTACACTACAAACGCCGCTAAAGGAGACCAAAGGATCATCGACCAAAATGCGACAAGGTACACGAATCTTGCCCCACCGTTACTTTTCTTGGAGCAAAAATTCCAGAAAGCATGTGCCACGGCAGATAAAATCACGAGACCAATCGCCAACGGAGAAAACTCCAACATTCGTTTCGTCTCCGTAAGGGCCGTCCAATACGATCGCCATTCACAACAAAATAGATCACACCGGCCGAAATCATCTATTTCGGCCAATTGCTGCTCGGTGGTGGATGCTCCGCCAAACGATACAATTCACCGAAATATACATCGAGATCCCCCAAGGATCGGGCATCGCGTTCAGGCACCAACACTCCCGTCTCAACCAACTGCGCAAATCGTGCATCATTGACGTACGAGGTAAAGCCATAGTTGCCGGCAGATTGATATCGCTTCACTTCCCCTCGGTGGTAGTATACGTAACGAACTTGACGATCATGAAGCAATTGCCATTGCTCGTGCGGCAGGCGATCCACTAGCCAAGCCTCCAACAAACATGCATCGAAGCAAGTATGATAGAACACGGGGACTTCCAGATCGAAAGGCTGGGCATCACCAACGAGCAGAACTCGCTCGTTGGGAAGAACTACCTTGTTGAGATAGAGATGAAATGGATTCACGCGGTCTGGGTCGATTCTTAACTTCGACAAGGGAACCAACCACCGCGGATCGACGCGGATACTTGGACTCGCACAAAAAATCCACAGCATCGGCAGCGCGATTGCCACCGGTAACCATCGATAGCGATTCCATGTAACTTGCTGGGACCAGTTCATTCCTTGGCCTGCGAGATACGCCAGCCACGGCAACGCAGGGACCCAGAACCGCTCCAAACGGTGCGTCACTAGCCACCAAACACACATCATCCAGCAAAGCCAACCGGTAGGACCCCATCCCGACTGTTTGCTCAGCCGGATATTCCGCGCGATAGCCAATGCACCTAATGGAACCAGCAGAGCATGCTGCCATTCACTGCCGCCCAAAAAGGATACGAAGGCCGCACCCCACTGAGCAAGTGAGTAACGATTGCCTTGCGAATCGAGCGGAACTTGGTGCGCAGAACGCCACTGCAGATCGTTTTCAGGAGTACGCGTTTCGCCACCCAACCAAGAATACGCCAAGGGATAAACTGGATTTCCGGACAGTACCAGATTCTTCCAATACCAACCGCCACCACTCAACAGGCAGACCAACGTGAAGACCGCCACGGACTTCGCCAAACATTTGGCTCGAAATCCTTGCCAAGCCACCCACAACGGCAGTGGCAAACCAAAAAGACAAGCGGTGTACTTGATCGAGATGGCCGCCCCCAAGAAAAACCCCGCCACCCCTACTCGCCGCAGAAAGAAATCTGTCGCCGGCTTCGCCGCGTCGGTGATTGACTTACTTCGATCCGGCGGCTGGCAAAACCAACAGGATAGGTACAAGTACAATCCGAGGGCATTTTCATTCAAACCCGCCGCAGCAATGTGAACGACCCAGGGAGTCGATACCAGAAACAAGGCACTCCACCACTGACGAGCCCCTGCGGAATCATCGTTCATTGAACGATAAATTAATTGGCTGATGAGAATCGCACCGAGCGGCGCGAAAAACGCCATGACGATCTTCCCCACCAACGCACCGTACCACCATCGATGGCTTTCGGACCACATCGTCCATCCCATCGCGCAAAGGGCCTGCATTTCTGCTCCCAAGGGCATGTTACCGTACACATTGTGCGGTAAGAAACCAATTCGACCACTCTGATACCACTCCTTCGGCACCTGCAAGTGGTACTCGCGCACGTCAAAGTCGGTGGGAGGTAGGCTCGCCAATAAGAAAATCAGCCCCACAAAAGGCGCCATGAGTAGACAAGGCCCGAGTGAATGAAGGTCCAAGCCGCCGGCTGCCCGCTCCTTCTGGGGCAGCACGGCCGTCGGTTTTGGGTCTCTCCCGTGATGCGCGCGGCGCCGCCAGGCAATTGCTAAGAGAATGACTGCGAGCCCCGGTCCCTGAAACCAAAGTGGCGACTGCAAACCACCGCAAATGCCGACGATGAAGGTCCATAGCGAAAGAATGTGGAGTCCTGCCGCGAGATTTACCGCCTCGCGTCCCGCCGTCGGCAGCGGAAAATTGTGTATTACTCGGCCGATCGTGACAGAACCGGCGGCCCAACTTACAGCGATTTGCATAAACGCGGCAGCGAAAACCGGTATTCGATCCAGTATTACCGGACTCTCTCCTCCCGTCGCCACCCCCCAAAGCGTACGGAGCGACCCGTAGACAAGGGTCACAGCCAGACGGTTTGGCGGGCCGTGGTCGGGAGCGAGCCAGGCCATGCTCGGCAAGGGACGCGTCCAATACCACGCCAAATAAAGCAGTAATCCCGCTACAATCCATTCCGAGGACCAGGGCGCGGCGTCGAACGGGGACGGCAACCCTTCCACTCCCAACCCCTTGGTCTTCCGCTGATTTCTCGACATGGCACTGTTTTTCACGGCCGGCTGATGTAAGCTATCCTTGAGTCGAACGCGCGACGTTCGGTTGTACCTGTTTTTCGGGTCAGGCGGAACGCCGCTCCGTACCCCCCTGCCCGCTTCATCGCCCCCCAACCATCTGACCGACCATGCAATCTACACAACGCCTGCAAGGGATTTTTACCCCCAACCTCGTCCTCCTCGATTCCCATGGCGATATCCACGAGCGGGAACTGCGGAGATATGTCAATTGGTTGATCGAACGCGGAGTCCACGGCCTGTATCCCAACGGGTCCACCGGTGAGTTCACACGTTTCACTGCCGAAGAACGCCGACGAATTGTCGATATTATCGCTGACGAAGTCCGCGGCCGCGTGCCAATCTTGGCGGGGGCAGCAGAGGCCAACACTCGCGAAACGATTCGTGCTTGCGAGTATTATCACGGACTTGGCGTACGGGCCGTTGCCGTTGTCGCGCCGTTTTACTTCAAACTTTCGCAAGACGGTGTTTACGCCTACTTCAAAGAAATCGCCGACAATTCGCCAGTGGACGTCACACTGTACAACATCCCCCTGTTTGCCACGCCGATTGAGGTTAACACCGTGAGAAGGCTGGCGGATGAGTGTCCTCGGGTCGTCGCCATCAAAGACTCGTCCGGTGATATTCCCCACATGATGCGGATGATTACCGCGGTCCGACCTTCTCACCCGAACTTCAGCTTCCTGACCGGTTGGGAGGCGGCCCTGATGCCGATGCTGTTGATCGGTTGTGATGGGGGGACTAATGCCACCAGTGGTATCGTGCCAGAAATTACCCGCAAACTCTACGAAATGACGATGGCCGGACAACTGGATGCGGCGCGTGACCTGCAATACCGGCTTTTGAAGCTATTCGATGCCATGATTTACCACTCCGAATTCCCAGAGGGATTCAGGTCCGCACTCCAACTTCGTGGATTCGAAACAGGTGTCGGTCGGCAGCCACAGTCGAATAAACAACGTCACGATCTAGAGCAATTGAGCAACCAATTGCAGTGCCTACTCTCGGAGGAAGGATTTACGGGCGAACCTTTGGGTGGATGCCCCACCAAATCCGACGATTCTTCCGTCACCCGCATTGTGCAACAAGTCGTAGCAGAACTACGACGGCTAGGCGTCGATTCGATTGCCTCCTCCTAGGAACGCGAGCGCAACCAAAGGTTGGGCAAACTGTCCATGCTGCGCCAAGATTGTGGGCCTTGCCTACCGTCATGAACCAGCGCTGCCTACCACTTGGCAACTGGTAGGTGTATCCTGGAATCCATGGTTTGCGATCGCTTAGGACCCCCCTGAGGCCCACGACATGAAAGTCCTGCTGGCAAGCCCGCGCGGATTCTGTGCGGGAGTCAATATGGCCATCGAAAGTCTCGAACTTGCACTACAGACATTCGGTAGTCCCGTCTACGTGTTTCACGAAATTGTCCATAACAAATACGTTGTGGAGACGTTCCAAGAAAAAGGAGCCATATTCGTGAACCACCTGGATGAGGTACCCGAAGGTTCGCACCTCTTGTTCTCTGCCCACGGCGTCTCGCCAGAGATACGCAACTACGCACGAGCCCGAAAGCTTTTCGCCATAGATGCCACATGCCCACTCGTCACAAAAGTGCACATGGAAGCCATTCGGTTTGCTAAAGCGGGCTACACGATTGTGTTGATCGGACATGATGGACACGATGAAGTAATCGGCACGATGGGCGAAGCACCTGAGGCGATCGTGCTCGTCGAAACAGAACACGATGTCGACCAATTGGAGTTCGCTCCACAGACCAAACTTGCCTACCTTACACAAACCACTTTGTCGGTCGATGACGCCAACCGAATTATCGCTCGACTTCGGCAGCGATTCCCACAAATCGAGGGCCCTCCGCGAGAAGACATCTGTTATGCGACCCAAAATCGTCAGGAGGCCGTACGACTCTTGGCAACACAAGCTGACCTGGTGTTAGTACTGGGCAGCCAAAATAGTTCCAATAGCCAACGACTCAAAGAGATTGCCAGCGAGTTGGGCATCGCAGGGTATTTGATTGATGGTCCCCAGGACTTGCGAAGAGAATGGTTCGGTAATGTTGCTACGGTTTTGGTGACGGCAGGCGCCAGTGCTCCCGAATCGGTCGTGGAACAAGTTCTGGACTATCTACGGGAGAATTTCCAGGCGGAAATAAACGTTCAAACGATACGTGCAGAGAACGTCCATTTTGCCCTGCCGCGTGAGCTACGCA
>JAQCHP010000022.1 GCA_027619595.1 Planctomycetota bacterium | reverse complement strand
TGGGACAGGCTTGGGCGTTTCCCGAGCCCGAGCTACCGTCGCCATCTCCACAACGGGCGAGTCGTTTTCGTCCCCCGCGCCCTGAGGCAGCATGATGAATCGGTGGCAATAACGATTCGCACGATGTACATCGGATACATCGCGAGTGGAAAACCAAATCGACAGTCCATCACTATCCTCCCAGCGAGAAGCTCGGCACCAGACGGGAGTTTTCTTGCCGTCGACACGGAGTGAAATCAACAATCCGCCAGAATTCCAGGCAATCCGCAAGTCGGCAAAGGGACGACGCCCTTCGAGAGTCGCAAATGATGGAACGCGTGCCGCATCTGGCAGAGTCACAGACTGGCCGGTCCAATTGACATCAACAAAAGGACAAGCAATGCCAAATCGAAACAGAAAGGGGGACGCTAATAATCTCTCAGCCATATTACTGCCAATCTGGATTTCGATCAGGTGGGAATCTGTTTCTGAACCGCCAAGCGATGCTCGATCAGGAACTGCAACAGGTGCGGCCGCCGTACTTCTTCTGCGCTCGTGAATCGCAATTCGATCACATCGAACTCTTTATCCTGTTCGATCCGACAGTCGTCGCCAAAATTAGAAATCGCGTCGGAGGAAACCTTCCCACGAGGGCCAACCAATCGCAAGTCCAACGAATCCGGACGTTTGGTGTAAAGCGTCGCCCAGGCGGCAGCTTGCTCCTTTACAAATACATGCACCGCATGTTCATGCGTCCATTCAATGTCGGCCATTCCAGCCACCGATCGAACACGTGCGAAAAGATCCTTGAGCGCCACAAAGTCCCAACGAACCTTGGCACCTTCAGGAAAACCGTTTCGCGTAAAATGCCACACACGTCCCCGCTTCTCGGTCCTAGCAACTGCCGTCGGGTCCGACGTCGGCGTTGCGGTTTCGTCCGCATCGACTCGCCGCAGGAACGAATCGATCGCCCGCTTAAGAAAATCGTGATAGGCCGATTTGTCGAGTTCATCCCACTGGTGTGCCAAGATCTGCACTTCCTGCCAATTGCCTCCGATGTTGGTGCATACAACCCTCGGCTCGTTTCCATACAGTGGTACATCTTCGTTTTGATTCCAGGATGCCAACCCCAATGATTCTTGCAGGTCCGCTGAACGAAAAGTGTTGCGCCGGACGCGAAACTTAAGTTTTAATACCCAGGTTTCTGCCGTAATCGCGTGCATGAACCAGCCATGGCTCTTGACGGGACCGTTCACTTCGACAATCGATCGATGATTCCAATTGAACGCTAACAGACTGTTCTTTTCGATTTGGTCTGCGGTCTCTTGCAACACCCGTGGATCCCACTGAGTTGGTTTCCCGTCACGCCCGAGACGTGTCACAAGATGCCAAGTGGGTCCGTCACTTTCCCACGGCGTCAATGCATTCCCAGACACTTCCGCCAATACGGCCTTGGACTTGGCAGCGGAATCGTCATTCGATGGCGGCTGCCAGGTCGGTCGGAGGCCATGGGGCCCCGCGGCCAAAACGGGTGCCAACGCTTCCCCCGTATGGGAACGTAGCAGCGACTTTGATTTTGCGGTTCGGCGTTTACTGGTCGGCGCCGCCTTTTGGGCATGGTCAGCAACCGCCTCGGGCGTCCCTGCTACGACAATCCGCCCACCCTTCTCGGCCGCTTCGGGGCCGAGATCGATCACCCAGTCGGAAGACTTAATCACGTCCAAGTTATGCTCGACAACAATGACGGTATTGCCCAAATCGACCAGCCTATTCAACACCACCAACAGTTTCTCCAAATCCGCAAAATGTAGGCCTGTCGTTGGTTCGTCCAGCAAATAGAGGGTCCGGCCCGTATCAGGACGCCCCAATTCTCTTGCGAGTTTTACCCGCTGTGCCTCACCCCCGGAGAGAGTTGATGCCGATTGTCCGAGTGAGAGATAGTCCAATCCAACATCGCACAACGTCTGCAGGATTCGATTGAGTGCGGGAATGTTCTCAAACAGCTTCCATGCATCGGCACAAGACATCTCCAGTACATCTGCAATCGACTGACCATGATAGCGAATCTGCAACGTCTCTTGATCGTATCGTTTACCACCGCATACGTCGCACGGAATCCAAACGTCGGCCAGAAAATGCATCTCGATACAACGTTGACCCCGTCCCTCGCACGCTTCACATCTTCCGCCCGGCACATTAAAACTAAACCGTCTGGCGGTATACCCGCGCTGGCGTGATTCAGGTAGTTGCGCGAAAAGTTCGCGAATCCATTCCATCACGCCGGTATACGTGGCCGGGTTGGAAGCGGGCGAATTACCCAGCGACTGCTGGTCCACTTGGACAACTTTGTCAATATGATTCAATCCCTCGATTGTTTTGAACACGCCGGGATTGGTTTGAGCCCGATGAAATCGTTTCGCCAATGCCGCCGCTAGCGTGTCATACACCAAGGAACTCTTGCCACTTCCACTGGGACCTGTCACGGCCGTTAACAACCCTAGAGGAAATTCGGCAGTGACTTCCTTTAGATTGTGATGCTGCGCCCCTACAAGTCGAATCCACTCCGTTGCAACGCGTCGATTGGTCGGCACCACGATTGCCTGCTTACCCGATACATACGGCCCCGTCACCGACTTGGGCTGCAGATGCAATTTACTTGGAACTGCCTGTGCGACAATGTTCCCACCATGTCGACCCGCGGCGGGCCCGAAGTCGACCAATTGATCGCTCCCTTCAATGATCTCGCGATCGTGTTCAACGAGTATCAAGGTATTACCAAGGTCACGTAATCGATGTAATGCCGCGAGCAACCTCCGATTGTCGCGCGGGTGCAACCCAATCGTCGGTTCATCCAGTACATACAAGACACCACACAAGCCGCTGCCTAGCTGACTGGCCAGACGAATACGCTGCGCTTCGCCACCCGAAAGAGTTCCGGCCGTCCTCGCCAGCGTCATGTACTCAAGCCCCACGTCGTTTAAGAACTGAACGCGATTCTGAATTTCACGAACCAATTCTCCTGCAATGCTCTTCTCTCGAGCAGTGAGCTTCCAATTCACGATGACTTGCAACAGTTCTCCCAAGGGGAGGTTACAATACTGGTCAATCGTCCGATCGCGCAATCGCACTGCCCCGGCATCGTCTCGGACGCGACTGCCGAGACAGGTACCACATTCCACTTCGCCCACAAGTGTCGCGAGGCGTGCGCGTAATTGAGGCGACAGACGTGCAGCATCCTCCAGGCTCGGATAGATCCCCTTGAATTGAAACCGGAACGCTGGCTGCTGCACGCCAGCTTCACCGAGATCTTCCGCCGCCGGCACTTCGATCCATCGATCGCCGAGACCGTAGAGCAGTTGACGACGGTGACGAATATCCAATTGAAGCCAGGGAGTATCCAACGCAATCCCAAAGGCCAAAGACATCGCCTCCAGCATCCTTTGCGACATATCGATGTGTAGCGAGGGCCATAAACTCAAGGCTCCTTGGCGGAGTGTGGCAGTTTCGCTTTTGAGAAGAGCCGTCGGGTCGGTGCCAGTCTGTCTGCCGAGTCCTTCGCAACTGGCGCACCAGCCCAAGGGACTATTGAACGAAAAATGGTGCGGAGTCAAATTTTCGAAGCTCCGTCCACACTGTTCGCAGGCCATGTGTCGACTATGTGTGGCAACGCTCCAACGATCCTCGGGTACGTTGTCTTCCGGCACGGCGATCCGCACCACACCGTGTCCAACCGACAACGCCGCTTCAAGACTCTCGGCAATTCGTGGCCGTTGACTCAACTTGACAACAACTCTGTCCACCAACACTTCGATCTGGTGTTTGCGTCTGCGATCGAGTTGTGGCGGTTCCTCCAATGAGTGCGTCATGCCATTAGCGCGAATCCGTACGTATCCTTGGCTCCGCAACTGTGTCCAAAGCTCTTCGTACGAACTCCCCATTTCTAGTTCGATCGGTGCCAAAAAATATAGCCGGGTACCTTCTGGCAGCGTGAGGACTTTGTCGCAAATCTGGTCGACGGTTTGCGTACCAATGGGAACCTGACATGCTGGACAATGAGGGGTACCCAAACGCGCCACTAACACACGCAAGTAATCATAGATCTCCGTCACGGTACCGACCGTGGAGCGAGGTGAGTTGCCTAGATTTTTCTGCTCAATAGCAATCGCAGGAGAAAGGCCATCGATGGATTCCAATTCCGGCTTTTGCATCTGCCCGACGAATTGGCGTGCATAGGAACTGAGACTCTCTACATAGCGACGCTGTCCTTCAGCATAAATCGTATCCATGGCCAAAGAACTTTTTCCGCTACCGCTGGGACCACAAAAGACGGTCATTTGGTCCCGTGGCAGCGTCACATCGACGTTTCGTAGATTGTGTTGACGTGCGCCGCGAACCACAATTTGGTCTTGATTAGACGGCTTTGATTTCTTCTTAGCGGGCTTGCGCGACGACGGCCGCGCGGGCTTCATACCCAGAAAAGGGGCCAATGCTTGACCCGTGAACGAACGGGGACAACCCGCCACGTCCTCGGGGGTACCCGCGACCAAAATCTCTCCACCACGTGCGCCCCCTTCGGGGCCCATATCAATGACCCAGTCGGCCGTCTTGATCACATCGAGGTTATGCTCAACCACCAAAACGGTATTGCCTGCGTCGGCAAAATTGTGCAATACGTTCAAGAGGAGTTTTACATCAGCAAAGTGTAGTCCCGTTGTCGGCTCGTCCAGCAGGTACAGCGTGCGACCCGTGCTGCGTTTCGTCAGCTCACGAGCAAGCTTTATTCGTTGCGATTCTCCACCCGACAACGTGGGGGACGCCTGTCCGATTTTTACGTAGTCCATACCGACATCGTGCAGCGTTTGCAGTCGATCCACGATCTTGGGAATATTGGCAAACAGCGGAATCGCTTGGCCCACTTCCATATCCAAGATGTCGGCGATCGACTTTCCTTTGAAAAGCACGCTCAATGTTTCGCGATTGAATCTTCTCCCTTCGCAGACGGGACATGTGACCCAAATATCGGCGAGAAAGTCCATGTCAAGCTTCGTAGCGCCGTTTCCTTCGCAGGCTTCGCAGCGTCCTCCACGCACATTAAAACTGAATCGACCGGGCGAATAACCCTTTCGCTTCGCATCGGGCAGCATCGTGAACAACTTACGGATCTCGTCGAAGACCTTGACATAAGTACCGGGATTCGACCGCGGCGTACGTCCGATGGGACTTTGATCGATGGCGATTAACTTATCAAGGAACTCAATTCCCTCCAATCGATCGTATTCGCCCGGATCGGCCTCACCACGATTTAGTTCCCGGTGAAGCGATTGTGCCAAAACGTCATTGACCAACGAACTCTTGCCAGAACCTGAAACACCGGTAACGCAGACAAATAATCCCAAAGGAACTTCCAGATCAACATGGCGTAAATTGTGGTGATTCACGCCGAATAATTTCAGTTTCGATTCTCCTGGGGGACGCCGAACTTTGGGTATCTCGATCTTTTCCCTGCCGGCCAAGAACTTGCCTGTGACACTGCGGGGAGACTGACAAATCTGCTGTAACGATCCCTGCGCTACGACCTCTCCGCCACGAACACCCGCCCCCGGACCGAAGTCGATTACATGATCGGCGGCACGCATCGTGTCTTCATCGTGCTCCACCACCAACACGGTGTTACCAAGGTCGCGGAGCTTCTCAAGCGTCCCGAGCAATCGCTCGTTATCACGCGGATGAAGTCCAATCGATGGCTCGTCCAAGATATACAGCACGCCTACCAGAGCACAACCAACTTGGCCCGCCAATCGAATCCGTTGAGCTTCGCCACCCGACAACGTCGGGGCGCGTCGATTGAGCGTTAGGTAGTCCAACCCCACGTCGAGAAGGAAGCCCAGACGGTTACCGATCTCCTTGAGCAACTCGCCAGCGATGAGCCTTTGTGTGACATCCAACTGCAACTGATTCACAAATTCATGCGCTTGCTGGATCGTCAGCTCACCCAGTCGAGGTAACGTCAACGTCGTTAACTCCGTTGCAACATTCGGATCACTGGCGGAAGTCGATGCGAACCCTTGAGTTAAACTTGACAGGGTCACGGCCCGCGCCTGGGCATTCAGACGTTGTCCCTGACATTCATGGCAGGGGAGAGTCCGCATGTACTTTTCAAGTCGCGTCCTCTGGGCCTTTCCCTTGCTTGATTTGTATTTGGCTAATAACTCCGGCAGAAAGCCCTCAAATTTTCCACCGTACTTGATCGGCGCCGCTCCAGACCGCCAGGTGAAAGTAATATTTTGCTGACCCGTACCCCATAACCAGACATCCTGGAGTTCCGCAGGAAGTTCACGCCAAGGAGTGTCCAGTAACGTACCCGTTGGAAGTTCTCGTAGTCGCTCAATAGTTTCGGCGACCCCCTGCAAAACGCTATGACGCCAACGATTGAGATCCTTCCATTTACCGAATAGGTCAGCGCAACCACTGCGTACCGAACGCCCCGGATGGTTGATAACGATGGCCGGATCAAAAGTAAAAATCTCACCCAAGCCGTCACAGGAAAGGCACATTCCGTGCGGACTATTAAAACTAAAAAGCTGCGGAGTCGGCGATTCGAAGCTCAAATTGCAGGTCGTGCACGCATAGTTGGCAGACAGTCGCAGATCCTCGGACGCAGGATCCCCGGCCGATGGCGAAAAACCCTCTGCCGGTTCCGCCAACGACTCGATGGAATTCACTCCCTTGCGCCTGACGGGAACCGCACCCGCCTCGGGAACAATCGAGACGATTACGACCCCTTGCCCTACCTTCAAAGCAAGTTCGACCGCTTCTGCCAAACGGGTCCGAGTTGTAGCTCCCGTCACCAACCGATCTACGACAACTTCAATATCGTGACGCAAACGTCGGTCGAGCTGGATGTCCTCCGAAAGACCAATCACGTCGCCATCCACACGTGCCCGCACGAATCCTTGTTTCAGCAGGTCGGAAAACAGATCCTTGTAATGCCCTTTCTGGCCGCGGATCAGAGGGGCCAGAACCTGAATCGACCGCCCTTCAGGAATCTGAAGAATGCGACCTACAATTTGCTCACGTGATTGTGCCGAAATCGGCTGACCGCAACTGGGGCAATTCCCCTGACCGATTCTCGCGAACAGCACGCGCAAGTAATCGTAGATCTCGGTAATCGTGCCCACGGTCGATCGGGGGTTTTTACCTGCCGTTTTTTGCGAAATCGAAATGGACGGGCTCAGCCCTGACACAAAGTCGACGTCCGGTTTGGGCATCTGCCCCAAGAACTGCCGCGCAAAACTGGAAAGGCTTTCGATATAGCGCCGCTGACCTTCGGCATACAGCGTGTCGAATGCCAGTGAACTTTTCCCCGAACCGCTGACCCCTGTCAGGCACACCAGCTGATTGCGTGGGATGACCAAGTCAACCGACCGAAGATTATGCTCACGCGCACCCTTGATAACGATCTCAGTGGAAGCCATCGGCGTGGTTACATCCTGACAATTGGACCCCGCACCCCCCAAGGTTCCATTGAAAAAACCGCGGGGAAGGACAGAAGTCCCCCCTATCGAGTGGTTCGACTCTGGCTTGCGAGCGTAGAATTATAGGCGAATTACTAGCCCGAGTCACTGTGGCTGCTTTTGGCCGTTGACGTTCCGACAATCCAACGACTATACAGGAACGTAGTTTATAGCGTATTGTCCGCAGCCGCTCTGGCTGCGAACTGACAGTGACGATTTTTTTCAAAGGACCTCAAAATGGGTATGTTGCAGGAATTTAAAGACTTTGCGATGAAGGGCAATGTGGTCGACTTGGCGGTCGGTGTGGTCATTGGCGGTGCGTTCGGAAAGATCATCGCCGTACTGGTCGATAAAATAATCATGCCGGCAGTTGGTATGTTGACGGGAGGTATTGACTTTGGGAAGTACGATATCCCCCTCAAAGCTGCCGACGAGGCGGGCAAAGGAGGCGTCAATCTTGGCATCGGCTCATTTGCCACTGAGATAATTAACTTCCTCATCGTTGCGTTTGCGATTTTCATGGTCGTGAAGGCCATGAATACAGCGCAAAAGAAATTCCAAAAGCAGCAGGCGGCGGCACCACCAGCTCCTCCCGAAGATGTGGTCTTGCTACGCGAGATTCGCGACGCCCTGCGGACCAGGTAGTCACATCGCAAAAAACATCACTACGGCGCGGCGCGATTGACCACCACCAAATCCTTGTCGAGCATCCACCGTGGCACGCAAGTCTTCCAAGCGAGCATTTACCTTGATCGGTGTGACCGTAACGTTGGGGCTCTTGTAGAACTTGGTGTACTGCTCTTCGAGCAAGTCTTGCAATTCTCGCACGGTTCGACGAGCTGCGCGGATCTGCCCCAACAGCGGAACGGTGATCGTTCCGTCAGGCTGAATTGCGAGCAGCCGATCCACCTCTTTTTCTGACAGCAGCTCGATTCGCACTTCGTCTCCCACATTCAATTCGTAGGAGTGCTTACTCTCCTCGCGCGTCAGTCGGTAAACGAACTCGAGCTGATCACGGACCCGCAAACGGTATTCATCGACATCGGATACACGAGCCGGCCCAACGTATTCGCCGTGCGCAAAAACTTCCCAAGGAATGGATCCTCAGTCCTTCCACGTAGCCTCCGGCCCGCAACTTCCCTGTCTGCACGTAACACCGTTAATCTGTCGCGGCCCAACGCATTCCTCACACGTCTCTCCCGTGTGGATTCCACTGATCGTCTGACCACTTTGAGCCAAGGCGGAAGGTAACGGTGCACAAATTCCAGTCGCATAGAACAAGCCACCTGCAACCAGATACGCTAATGTCCGTGGACGCCACCGGCAACAAATCATGATCGTAGAACAAAACCAAAGCATATGTCGCGTCACTTTCGGTTTCCTCATCGCTGCGCCGGAATATTCTTAGAGTCAGAACTTGGCGTCCGGGCGACTTCGGAGTGCAACTCCTGCGTCGTGGGCGCGCTTCGGAACCGTTCGACGTCCACGAGCCGAATCGGCGGCCCAGTACTCTGTACTGAAGTAGCGGCCAACTGCTGAGCCTGTTGATCCGCATGTTCGGACCGCTCCGCCAAGCCCAGCTCGCGGTAGACTACCGCCAGATTTTGCCATGTCGCGGGAAGTGGATGAACTTGCGTTGCTTGCTCGAGTATGCGACACGCATCCTGATACCGACCATACCTGGCGAGCAAAACACCCAATTCATTTTGGGCCAGATAATTTTGGTTGCTGACGCGGAGCGCGACACGGTGCAACACCAAGGCACGAGGCGCGGGCGCCATCGACACCGACTCACCCTGGGCCAAAAAAGGCTGCAGTTTTGCCAGAGCGTACCAAGCACGCGACGCCACTGCCTCTTCCCCTCCGGCGATGGCTAACTGTTCTTCGGCAAAGGCATAATAGCGCTGCATTGCTTCCATGGGGGCTAGATGTTGCGCATCACTGCCTCTAAGAACGGGTGTTTTATGGCCCCGCGACAAGTCGATGGCATTAAAGTCAGCGTCCAATCGCTCACCCGCAACCTGAAAGTCCTCCGCTTCGGTAAGGGCGCGCATACCGCTCGCCAATGCCTGCATATGACGCTGCCCTCCGGCCTCGGCGTCGAGAGATTGCGCCACGAGCCGAATTGCTTCCAGAAAATCTTCACGAGCTGAAAAATAGGCTCCTCGTTCTCCCAAACCATATCCATGGTCCACGATGGCCTGAATTCGTTCCGCCAACGACACCGGAATTCTTGCCTTCGCGTCGACGGATGACCCATTCAAGTATGGAGATAACTCCGGGCTGGAAGGACCCGACAATGGCTCGGCTTCCGGCAGTGCTTCTCCGTTCATAGAAACATTCTGGCTCGAATCATCCCGCGGTGACTTGTGCGGCAAGGAAAGTTCCAAGGCGGGAAGTTCCCCTGCGAAAGGGGGCCCCTGTTCTGTGGATGCTGGAGCTTTGTCCGCTGAGTCGTCACGCACTATCGAGGGCGATGCAAATTGCATTTCAGGCGAAACACTGACAGGGCTTTCGGTGAGAGCTTCAGAGCGAGTTAAGTGGGGCGGATCTTGCGTGTCGGGTGCATGAATTTCGGGGATGCGAGCGGAAACGCTAAAGCTGGGAATCGGGGGAGATTCCCCAGACGAAATCCGGACTTCTGGCGGTGTTCCCACCTCAATCGACGGAAGACGCACCGCGGAGTTCGATAAGGCTCGGTTCGCCACTTGCGGCAAACTGGATCGAGGCGGACTGTCAGCCTGCGCACCGTATTGTGCATCAACGGCAAGTGGCGTGGCAGCGTGGTCGTTCGGAGAAGCTGCAGATCCTTGATAGGGAGGTGGCAGACGCCAAAGGTCGTCCTCCCGAGGCACACCAACGGCCGATTGCGCGGTATCAACGGGCGACGGAGCACTGGCCTCCTGTAAGGGCGCGAAGTCCGCTACGGGAGAACCGATCGCAACAACAGGGGGTTGCAGGCCAAATTCGACAGCGACCGCACGCGGCTTAGACAAGCGGTTCGGCGGAGCCGATTCCAACACGCCCCGTACGATGGCCAGCAGGGCTAGGCACCCGCCGGTCCACATGATGATGTCGCCCCAGCGCCTCATGGCTGCTAACTCTCTTCCTTGAAAGTCTGTGGCAGTTCTTTCGTCGACTGCTTTGTACTCGGAACCAATCGCTGGATCGACCACGATGACAGCAACCGTTGAATGTTTCCGCCTCCCGATACAGGCATTGCAAGGCAGCACGGTGCCATATTCGGCACAGCCGCTGCCAAACGAGAAACCGACCCCGCAGAGTTGCCGTGACCCATCCATCCCCCGGAAGCCTCGCGGTCAAACCGAGGATTTTCGGGCGAGGGCTGGGTTAAGGTTTTCGGCACGAACGCCTCGCTCACGCAATATTTCGGCAAAGCTAGCTGGGCCATGCGTGCAAAACACTTGCTGTGGGGAAACCTGCTCCACCGCTTGCAGGAGTTCGTCAAAATCGGCATGGTCAGAGACCGGAAAGGCAGCATCGACTCGCAGCCAATGTCGGCAGTCGGACCGCAAGGCCCAACCAGTCACTGCGATTTTGAAAGGACGGGTCACCCCCGTAAGTTGTGCCGCTCTCTTCTGAGAGGCAGGCGGAACTACTAGAACGTGACCTGGACGCACCACGCCATCGTATAACGCGTAGTTCCCCAAGGGGCAGCCCGACTCTTCGTAAAGCTGACTCATGACAAAGATCTCAGGATGTTGTTGCACAGGTATCCCTGCCTGAGTGAGAATCCGAGTGACCTCCTGCGCTTTGCCCAAGACGTAGGCATAAATCACGGGAGTCTTGCCGTCTTCAAAACACCTGGTCACGGTTTGTAACAATTCCCCCAATACCTCCTCGCGGGGTGGCAATCGATATTTTGGATCGCCGAACGTACATTCCAACACAAGAATGTCGGCTGTCGGCAATGTAGCCACCTCCGCAGTGGCCGACTCCCCCAATTTGAAGTCGCCTGTGTACAACATGCGTTGATGGCCATCGTCGGCGAGCAACATGGCGCTTCCCAGAATATGACCGGCCGGATAGGTCGTTAACTGCAATCCACTAAATGTTATGCTGTGGCCAAAGGTCAACTCCTGTACGGCCCGATGTTGACCCCGACGATGACGATAAAACTTGGCCGTGGCCGGAGTACACATCGCCAATTCATGAGGTGCTATGTGGTCAGCGTGTGCGTGTGAGATGAATCCCACGGGCTGGCGTCGCGTGACATCCAATGCCAAACGACCTTGCAACAAAAACAAACCATTCTGCCAATAGATCACCGTGTCCCTCCTCTCACCTACTAGACATAACATCATAACACAGCTTGGAGATTCAATTGCATGGCAAAAAAATATTGGCTGCTAAAATCGGAACCGGAGGCATTTTCGATCAGTGACTTAGCTCAAGCGCCGGGCCAGATTACTTGTTGGGACGGTGTGCGAAATTACCAGGCTCGCAACTACTTACGCGACGATATCCAAATCAATGACCTGGCTTTCTTTCATCACTCGAATGCCTGCCCACCCGGAATCGCCGGTGTTGTTAAAGTGATACAAAGTGGCTATCCCGATTCAACCGCTTGGGACCCTTTCGATTGCCACTACGACGCAAAATCGACCGTCGCAAATCCTCGTTGGTTTATGATCGACGTGCAATTAGTAACCAGGTTTGAGGAGATCCTCACATTGGAACTACTGCGCACCGTTCCAGCACTAAAATCGATGGAACTCCTCCGCAAGGGGTCCCGCCTTTCAGTACAACCGGTGCGTGCCGACGAGTATCAGACCGTCATGAAGCTGTACCGGTCCCTCAACTCACGACGACAATAATACCTTCGCAATCGCGCAGGGCAGGCTACCTGACTGGAGAGTTTTCTTGTTGATGCTCTGTTCCGAATTGTAGGTCGCGCCGATGGACCACAATCGTATCGTCTGGCCAATCCTTATCGACGGCTACACTCTTCCAGAAACGACGGTAGCTAAGCGTTACCTGAACATGGTCTGCCGTGAGGGGAAAGCGGTACGTTGCTTGCCATTTCTGTTCAGGCAATAAACTCTGATCAACCTCCATCACAGTATGCCGCCAAAATGGAGCGGGCGAAGAGTTTTCGTCGTCGGTGAGCACTCGAGCAAACAAATGCCCAGCTCGACCCGATAGCGGAGGACCAACAACGTCCGACAATTTGGTACCGCCGATCAACGGCGCTACCGCTCCCTTCTCGTCGTACGCTAATAGATCTAACACTATCTGTCGGTCAATATAGCCCGTCGGCAATCGATGGCCCACATTCCGTGGCAAGAGAGAGACATCGACGCGCCAGGCGTTTTGTTCACGTTGAGACGACACGGTCATTTCCAAGGTCTTCCGCAGCCTCTCGTCGCGACCTCCGCGCCGCAACTCATGGCTCGCCAGAGTGTGTGGATCACGGTCCATTCCTCCCATTCCCGGCGCCATGTTGGTCATCAAGCCCGTGGGTTGCATATGGCAATCTTGACAATGTTGCTGTCGATCACGAGCGGGACTCTTAAGCCACTCGCTGTAGGTGCGGTATACGTGTACACCGAATAGAACACCTTCGTGACATATCGCACACAATTCGCTGTTACTCTGCAGGGGTGAGTAGACCTCGTCGCCGCGATCAACGTCGTCCAACGGACCAAAAAACACCTGACCAGTTTCTGGTTGCAAAAGTTGCACTGCATAGCGACCGTGCATCAGTCCGATCTCTCCGTCCTGCAAACATTGAATCTTGTGGCAAAAGTCGCAATGAACCCCCTGACCTTCGGTCGTTGAACCAACGGGCAGGTCAAGATTTCCGAAGGCAAGTCGATCTCCCGACGGAACGTGACAGGACCAGCAGACCGACTGCCCGTGAGGATGTTCACCGCGAAGACTCCATCCGTGGCCCGACTCTCCCCGCACATTCGTTCCATCATAAAGATTGCGAAATCGCAGGTTTGTTGCGGCCGAAGCGTGCGCACTTCGCGACCACTCCTCGAAAATTTCCGCGTGACAGTTCCCACATTGCTCCGACCGGGCCTCGTGGGGACGCGGATCAACCCACGTGTATCCGCGATCTCTGACCGGGGGAACTTTCTTTAGCCTGATCGTGAGGCGATCAGAGCCGGCAGTTGATGGTCCTGGCGGCCAAGAATCCAATGCAGTACTACCGATAAAAAAATCGGGGTGTGCGGCGGTGATGGTTAAGGCTGCGGAGGTATTCGGAGGTGGCAATCTAAATTCGCCATTTTCATTCGTGACAACGTGAGGCGATTGAGATTTGATGCGAACACGCGCCCCAGAGATGGGGGTACCGTTTTCAGATGCAACACGCCCAACAATGGAGCCTATTCCTTGCGTTGGCGATGGGCGACATCCAACTCCAACCCAAAACAGAATGGAGAGCATTGTCGCCAGCCAAAATAGCCTGGCTGGCAAAATGCGATTGAGAGCGACGCGTAATTGGACTGAACAGGGAGTGTGTTCCATTCGATGGGACTTAACTGGCCGGGCCGACTACTTCGCTCGTAATGCCCCGCGAGTTCTGGCTCTCTTGCTCCGGCAGTATCCCTTCTAAATTCGCTTCCATACCACGCCAGTACTCAATCCATGAAGGACTATCCTGAGGTCGTTTACCAAAATCGAGTCCATGGGCTAACCTGACGAGCGTTTCATGTGACAGGGTTCCGGTTACCGGATTTTCCTGTTTGAGCATACCAACGAGTTGCCGAGCAAGCTTTATCCGCACGGTAGGGGGTAACTCATCGGCGCGTCGCAGCAGCCCCAGCATGGCGGCAGTTTGCGACACCGGGTCACCGTACCGAATTTCTGACTCAAGCTGATCAGGTGGCACTAACGTCATTTCTTCAACTAGCTGCAACATTTCGCGACTAACCGGCAACTGGCGACTCTTCAAGTCATCTCGTACGGACTGGAGCGACTTATCGTCCTGCTGCGCGATGAATTTCCGTAGTTGAATCAAGCGCTGGTGATGGGGCGCCGACTCGGGAACTCCTTGCCCGAGGTTGCGCACCACGTACGCGGTAAGGCTGGAATCCTTGCCCTGTAGGAGAAGCTGCACAAGTTTCGCAGAAAGCACTCCAACTGGGCAGCTATACTGAATTCGGGCAGAACGGTTCAGGCCGCTCACAAGTGATGGCACCGATTCGCAACCAAGCGATTGAAATTCTGTCAATGCCTTCCGCCCATCTGCGGGGCTCAATTGACCTATGTCGTATTGAATAAAGCGATCAACGATTTGATCTGTTTCTTTCCTCTCGTCGGGACTTGGCCAATGCTTCGGAGCTTGGGACGTTTTTAGGGCTCGACGCGGAACGTGACGAATGGCCATGGCACGCTCCTCCACGATCGGCTGCGATGGCGCAACCTCCGCGACTTCGAAGTGCTCATTCGCTGTCGCAGCAGCGACCGTGCCTGGTTCCGAAGAATCGACCGACTCTGAGTGATCCGACAATTCCCCTGCCGGAGCGATCACGGCGACAGAGGATTCGTCAACGGACGCGTGCGGGAAGTTTGCCTCCAGCACTAACGGCACACGCCCTGCGGGTGGAGCATAGATGGAGACGGGCGGCGCAACGAAAAACGACATAAGAACGAGGTGGAGCACGCCGCTGGCCAACCAGCCAGGCACCGGCTGCGAATCCGATTCCGGCTGGTCCTTACGATCCGCAATTGTCGCCGACGAGACGTTCATGGCTAACCTTGCCCCATGGTCCGTGTGATTCCGCTCTCTCCACCATAAGCGAAGATTACAGGTTGTTCTAGCAATCTAGTGCCAAGTTTGACGGAAGATTCCCGGGTGATGAGCGATATCTGCCCAGAATGCTCAGAGCAGCCAAGTTGGCGCCATTCCAACTGTTACGGCAAACGTCACTGAATGGATCGCATACAGCACGACTCCAGCACGATGCCAAGGATCGTCGGCGAATTGTCGCGAAATTCGCCGAACGCCAAACAGCATCAGTGCGGCTGAGACGACGTCTGGTATCCAAAAAGTGCGCATAAGCAGGGCCTCGGCCCCGTTGCGATCCAGGGGGAGTGCAATGAACAAAAGACGTAGGACCAGGGGAATAAGCTGCACCACGACCACACCAATAAACCGTTGTCGCCATTCAAGCGGAAGTCGAACCAGGTACAGCGGACAGAGAAAGAGCGTTGACGAAACGGCAGCGTGCCAGACATACGCCGGCGTGCGGGGGGCAACACCCGCCTTGTAAAACAGCAAAACGAGAATCGAGGTGCTCCCGGCGCTGACCAGGCACAGCCATGCACCTGGAGCAAGCTTGCCGATGCCGTGCCGAAGCGACCGCAGCACCATCCCTCCCGCGGTCGCAAGCAAAGCACCCCACGACATAACTTCGACCGTCAATAGCAGTGACAGAACGGGACGCCTCACGCCAATCCCATCGTGGCGCATGATCAGGACGGCGGCAAATGTCGCTAGGCTCCAAGCCACCATCCAAGTCGGCTGCCACAGGGGAAGCAGCGACTCCACCAGCCAGACGACCCGTCCCCGCTCTACGTGCGGAGGAGTCGAACCGTCCGTGATCGGCATTACGAAGTGCCCTGAGCTGGAGCATCTCCCTCGGATCGGCCCGGCTTTTTGCGGGGACGGGAATCGCGAGCATCCTCGGTACGCGGAGCACCCGTAGCATCGAAGAATTGCATCAGATCACCGAACGTCCGCATGGGCTCTTTGCCGTCCCGCATGGCTTCCGAAATTGGCACGACAGGCTTGGGGCTCTTCGCGACAACCGTCTTGCCGCGTCGAGGTCGGTCTTGCCGCTGAGGCTGGCCTGGACGATTTGAGTGCGGTTTGTGGGGGGGACGTCTTTCTTGATGAGTTGGTTGTGGCGGTTTCGGACTGCGCTCTGGCCGCGGCTTTTCGGTTCCCGGCTGGACAGCGGTCAAAGAGACTCGTCGACGCTCCTTGTCGACGTTGACAACCCAAACCTGCAATATGTCACCCGGCGTGACGATGTCGTGGGGGTCCGCTACAAACCGGTCCGCCAGCCGACTCACATGCACGAGTCCACAATCACTCAGCCCAATATCGACGAACGCACCAAAGTCGACGACATTCAAGACGGTACCGGCTAATTGCATCCCTGGACGAAGGTCTTCTAACTTGACAACTTCGCGCCGAAATATCGGTTTGGGAAGATCTTCGCGCGGGTCCCGCGGCGGACGCGACAGGCCAGAAAGGATATCGGAGAGAGTAAGCTCGCCGACGCCCAGCTGGGCCGCCATTTCAGCCACGTTCCATTGCGACAGTCGCGTCGCAATCCCTCCCGGTTTGCTGTCCCCTGATTCGTCTGCAGGGCGTGCAGTTTCTTGCGAATCGGTTTGCAGGGACCGTGACGAAAGGTGTTGCACCAGCTCGGACAATGAAATATCGAGCTTTTCCAGAACTTTCTCTACCGTGCTATAGCTTTCGGGATGGATCCATGTGGCATCGAGCAAGTTGTCGCCATCGGTGATCTTGAGAAATCCGGCCGCTTGAACGAAGGTGGCCTCACCAACTCCCGGCACTTCTTTCAGTTGCGATCGGCTGCGGAACCGGCCATTTTGCTGGCGGTACTCCACGACGCGCCGCGCCGTAAGCTGATTTAAACCTGAAACGTACCGCAATAATGAAGGGCTTGCTGTATTCAGATCGACGCCCACAAAGTTCACGCCTGATTCAACGACAGCATCGAGAGTTGTAGAAAGCGGGCGACTCTTAACATCATGCTGATAAAGCCCAACTCCAATATTCGCCGGATTGATTTTGACAAGTTCCGACAACGGATCTTGCAAGCGCCGCCCAATCGAAACGGCTCCACGGAGCGTCGCATCCATCTGCGGCAACTCTTCTCGCCCAACCTGACTCGTGGAATAGACGCTTGCTCCCGCCTCGTTCACGATGGTATATCCAACGTCGACATCCTTGAGTTCGTTGGCAAGCAGGTCCGCTACCATCCGCTCGGCCTCACGGCATGCTGTCCCGTTGCCAATGGCGATCCCTCGGAGCGAATGCGTGCGCACAAGTTCCACAAACTCGGACCGCCCCTTCCGACACCGCTCGTCGCTTCCGATCAGGTGGACTACCCCTTGCGCCAAGACATTTCCGCATTCGTCGAGCGCTACCAACTTACACCCACTACGAAAACCGGGGTCAACAGCAAGTATGCGCTGATGCCTCAACGGCGGTTGCAAGAGAAGACTGCGAAGATTTCGCGCAAACACCGTAATCGCGTGCGACTCGGCGGCTTCCGTCAATTCGCGGCGCACCTCACGCTCGATACTGGGTAAAATCAACCGCTGCATTGCATCCCGCACAACCCCCGACAAGAACTCACGGTGGGGGTGTTCGAGCGGAACGAGCATCAGTTCGGCCGCTTCTCGCATTTTTTGCTGGTCTACATCGATCACAACACGCAAGATCCGTGATCGCTCGCCACGATTGATCGCGAGTATTCGATGGTGCTGAATCTTCCGCATTGGCTCGGAATATCGGAAGTAGTCCTTAAAAGACTGTACCAATCGCTCCCGTTTCTTGTGCTTCGCAGCCCGCTTAGATTTCTTGCGTTCGACAGCCAAGGCACGCAAGGAACGAATTGGAGACTTTAGCTTGCCAGACGCACTTTGCTGCGCTAGTTGATTCTTCGGAACGGCTTCTCCAGCACTCGTAGTCTTGCCAACGCTCTCCGTGGCCGTCTCGATCGATGCACCCGATTCAAGGGTCGTAGAGCCACTCGCCTCTGCTACATTCTCAGAATCAATAGCTGGCCCTTCGTTGTCATCAGGCATCGTGTCGCAACCAGCTGCAACGTCGTTATCAGCTGCAACGTCGTTTGCTACGTCGCTATCCGACACAACTTCGTTATCGGCTGCAATGTCGGAATCAGCTACAATGTCGGAATCAGCTACAATGTCGGAATCAGCTACAATGTCGTTATCCGATGCGGCATCGTGATCAAGAAGGTCTTCGCCCACAACATCGTGGGTCGCCGGCGCCAAATCCAACGCGGACTCGACAGCACTTTCCTCCATCCGCTCGCTGCGCAGGATACCGGTTTCCCAATACATCGCGTGAAGTTTGGCACGCAAATCGATCCGCTCCTGAAATCCCTCCGCAAGCAGATACCCAACCCCGACGAGCACTTGCTCTGCCGACGTTAATCCTTCTTCACCGCTCACGTGGAGCGCGGCCGCGGACTTCAAGTCGGGCAAGGGCGAATCGTGCTGCAACACCTGCTCCGCAAGCACATCGAGGCCTCGCTGACGAGCCAAGGTGGCCAACGTTTGTTTTTTGGGCCGGAACGGCAGATAGATTTCTTCCAACTCCTTGGCTGTTGCAGCGGTGCGAATCTTCGCTTCAAGCTCCGCCGAGAGCGTCTGCCGAGATTCGATGACCTTGAGTACCTTCTGCTTTCGTTCCTCTAATACCCGCAGCCGCAGGACCTCTTGCTGAATTTCGCGGATCTTCTCTTCATCGAGCCCACCCGTCTGATCCTTTCGATATCGAGTAATAAAAGGTACGGAGTGCGCATCGTCCAACATTTCCACTGTAGCCGTCAGTGCGGCGATGGAGACTTGGAGACGTCGCGCGAGAGCGTCAAAATCGATTGGAGTTGTGGCAACCATTCGGGAGAAGAGAATGTAAGAGTAGCGGACCGATTTCAAGTTATAAGCGCACACCGACCCGTTGCGAAATTTAGGGCGTCGAAGCTACCTTGTCAAGGTTCCGTAGCGTCATTCGCTCTTCCCCCTACTTCCTCAGGTCCTCCCCATTTACCCCCATCGATCGTGTATTGTGCCCTTTTTGTTTGCGAAACTGAAGAAATATGGAAGAATCTTCAAACAATTTTCTGGATCGGACCGATAACTGAGGGCAGCCGGCCGGTTGCCAGCGTGGCCAGTCCGACATGCTAGGAAAAGTTGATGCGGCACGAGCCCAATGGCGGGCGTGCGTCGATCATGAAGAAATCCGGTTGCAGGGAAGCAATTGGCTTGGGGAATCGAACCATGACTCACCACGGACGGTTGCGTGTTTATTTTGGTCCCGAGGACGACGCCTCGACAACCTCCACGAAGGAACAGCGATCGAATTCGGTCACTCTCCCGCTGTCGGAGGTAATCCCGATCCTCCTCTCAGCCGTGCATGAGGAGCGAGGTTGGCTCAACGACTTCGCGGACGACGAGGTCACGCTGTCGACAGACCTGTACGAAGTTCTGCTGGCATACCAGCACTATCGTCGACCCTCGGCCTGAGCCGCACGCCGTCCTGGGCCCACGATTCTGAACGCGCGGAACGGGCCAACGAAAACTGGTCGGCCCATCATGAGTGGCTCGAGCAACCGTCCGCGGCGCTTCGGGGCGTAATCTCCTCACCGAAAAGTCAGCTGGTCAGTTCCGACTCATCGGCGGCGGTCTGCGTGTTTAAGGGTTTGGCCTCATCAAATTCCAAGCACGACGCACCCAATTGTCCGAGCCAGCGCAGATAGACCCACGCAGCGAGGACACAGTAGATTGCCACGAAAATTCTCTGAGGCCATTGAATGATGATCGGACCGAACAGCCACAGGAGCGAAGGGACGACCAACACCAGTATCACCGATCGCAAATAGAAGCCCATCCAACTTAGCGTAATGCGTTCGACCGACCTCCAAATACGCATGGAGTACGGGATCATGCATGAACCGTGATCGACCATCGACATCAACACGATCGGAAACAGGAGAATCATCGACACGGCTGCCGCGATCCCACCGAGTCTGCTAGGGCCCATAAGACCTCCCAGGACCCCCCCGGGTAGGGCCGAAAAACAAGCAGCATTCCCCAAGAACATCAAACAGACAAATCGACTCGCCATGTCGTGTTCCGGCCACTCAATCAATTCTCGCTCGGCATCATTGGCTGTCATCTCCAGCACGTCCAAGAGCCGCGTGGCAAAGAAACTCAAGAACAGCGTGCCGAAAATGGCGAGCACGACACAGACGAGCACGGCAGGCACTTGCATATTTCCCTGCGCGGTTACAACGAATTCGACAGCCACTGACATTATCAAACATCCGATGACAATCCCTAGCCACTGCGGCCAAACGCTGAGATTGAACAGGAATTGCGGCAAGGACCGATGAACACTCGGGAGTTCATCGCGTTGCCGCACCGGACCTTGTGATACATCCGGCACGATTTCTGCGTCAATCGACATCTGCTCTTGGGCCGCTGTCAACATCTCGCGGGCGTGGGCTACTCGAATTTCATCGTCGAAGTTTGACGGAGCCAGCGCCACTTCGTAGTCATCCCCGTCGGTATTGGGTTGCCATTTGGGAGCTGGCTTCGCTGGCTGCCGAACAAGATTGGCACGACCGCAGTCGGGACACTTCACCTGACTTCCGATTTGATCTCGAGTTGCGTGCATCCTGGTGGCGCACACGTCACACACGACGGGCACCCATTCGGGAACGTGTGTCTCTTGCTCCCACAGCCCGAAGTCCACAGCAACCGGCGAATCGTCGGGAATACGTACCTTTCGATCACAATGGGGACACCGTCGAACACTCCCACCGAGCCCGGCTGGTATTTTCAAGACACGCGAACAATGAGGACAACGCAGGCGTTGACTGTCAGCAGGTCGGGGCTCCATTCGGCCAACTCCGTGGAATACGAATACCGCAACCCATCTCCAGTGGCGCTGCCATCCCGAGACGGCAACTCGGCCCCTCCATTCTACACCGTTTTGCCGCTTTCTGCCCGACTTGCCGGTCCCGACAAACCCTGGTT
This sequence comes from Planctomycetota bacterium, assembly GCA_027619595.1. Lineage (GTDB taxonomy): Bacteria > Planctomycetota > Planctomycetia > Pirellulales > Pirellulaceae > JAQCHP01. The sequence goes on along the minus strand of JAQCHP010000022.1, from coordinate 25,278 downwards.
GCGAGTCCTCGCTTTACACCGACTCGCCCCACCGAAATGCTCGCACGGTATCAATGAGCGCCAATACGTTGTCGACAGGAGTTTCTGGCAAAACACCGTGTCCTAAGTTAAAGATATGGCCGCGTCGTCCCGCTGCTTGGCGGAGCACTTGTCGGGCGCGATCTTGAACATACTCACGATCGCCCAAGAGAACCGTTGGCTCCAGATTCCCTTGCACGGCAAACTGATCACCGACCGTCTTCCATCCCTGATCCAAACGCACGCGCCAATCCAACCCGACAACCGCAGGGCCTGCTGCTGCCAATTCCGGCAGGAGCGCCGGATTGCCAGTCGCAAAATTGATCAGCGGAACGCCAGGGATAATCCCCTGGACAATCTTCCGCACGTACGGCAACACGTAGGTACGGTAGTCGTCTGGCCCTAAGCAACCAACCCAAGAATCAAACAGCTGGACACACTGGGCACCGGCTTGAATCTGGGCGTTTAGGTACAGAACGATCGCGCGTGCCAAACGTTCCATCAGCTCCTGCCAAGCTCCGGGATCGCGATACATAAGCGATTTTGTATGCAAGTAATTGCGGCTGGCCCCACCCTCGATCATATAACTAGCTAATGTAAACGGCGCTCCAGCAAAACCAATCAGTGGCAAGTGCTGCGGCAGAGCTCGTCGCGTCTCTCGAACCGTTTCAACCACAAAATCCAATGCATCCATTTGCTCCAGCTCAACGACCCGATCCACATCACGCCCCTCTCGCACGGGATTGTGGATAACAGGCCCTTCCCCGACTGCGTATTCCAATTCAAGTCCCATGGGTTCCAATATAGGAAGCAAGTCCGAGAATATGATCGCTGCGTCAACTCCTAAACGCTGCACGGTTTCTACCATGACTTGAGCACAGAGTGCTGGATCCTTGCAAAGCTCAAGAAATCCGACCTTGCTGCGAATCGCCCGATACTCGGGCAGGTAGCGACCGGCTTGTCGCATCAACCAAATCGGCGTCCCTTCCGTTGGTTCGCGGCGACATGCCTTGAGAAAAAGACTATCGCACCACGAAGCACTCGAAGGAGGCTCATCGGATCGTTCGTGCACACCCTTGATAATTTGTTTCTTGCGAACGCGGATGTCGTGGCATCGTTCGGCCAATTCCGCTACCAGATGCCCCATCTTAGGATGACTCGGCTCAAAGTCGACAACCATCCCCATCTCAACAATTGCCTCTGACGTCGTCGGTCCGATCGATCCGACCACGCAGTGTCGCAGCGCATCGCGTACAGCCTCCGACAATTGAAACTGGACCGCCAACTCGAGAAGGTTGTGCAACTGATTCGCTGATGTCAAAAGCAGTACGTCGATCTCTCCGGCGGCAATCGCCCGAATATTTTGCTCCAACGGCCGAATATCCTCGGGAAGTTCCCATCGATAGACGCAAACGGTCGTTACCGTTGCACCTCGAGCTTCGAGCCCCGCCACGAGGCTGCGATTGGGCACTCCGTATTCTTGCACGGCAATGTGCTGCTGAGAAAGCACAAGTTCTTTATCCAAGAGCTGGAGAAGCTCCCGCCAGGTATTAGGCTCTGGAACGCGGAAGGTAGGGTTGATATCCAGTGTCTTGAGGGCCGCGACAACCTTGGGCCCACGCGCCACGGTGATCGCATCAGATAAAGATGCGAGGAAACGGTCTCTCGGGACATGGCGGTCGATTACATCCATCAGGTGCTGAACACCTACGCCGGTCATCAGGACAACGACATCGATCTGCCCCGTCATGAGCCGATTGGCAAAATCAACCGCCACGGCGTGGTCTTCTAGGGGCACCTCACGCATCGAAGGGCTCACGCAGGCAACCCCTCCCAGGCGTTCAATCATGCGTCGCAATTCGTCCGCTCGGCGACTTTCCAGAGCCGCCACGCGAAGCCCGCCAAAATTTGTCTGCTGTTTAGCCATGGACTTGATGCTATCGATCTGGCTTGCCACTCGTAACCCCACCCTACGCCTCGAAAAGGCATTCCAGGAGCAAACCCCACCGGACCCTGGAAAGTGAATACCCTATAATACAACCCATTGCGACCCTAGATTACCCATGTGTTGAGCCAATCTGTGAATACTTCTCTTTTTGAACAAGTCGACCGGGCCATGACACAAAAGGGTGTCGCCGGAATGTTAGAATGCCTCGCCAATCTGATGCAGGGCGCGGACCGGTCGCATGAGTGGTTCGAAATCCGCAAAATGCAGATTCGCCATGAACTCCGCTTGCCTTTACTCTATTCCGAACAATCCGAAGTCCTAAGCGACGAACAACGGCGTGAATTGGAAGACCGTCTGCTCGCCGCCTGCCAGGAACTAGGCAATCGCCTACTGACAGAGGGTAAGCTCCGCGCAGCTTGGAATTACCTGCGCCCGTTAGGAGTCACCGACAGCGTTCGCGACACGGTGCGGAATATCGAGGCGACAGACGATAATTACGAACAGTTGGTAGAACTGTGTTTTTACGAAGGACTGGACACGCGCCGAGGGTTCCAGCTGTTGTTACGACGCTTTGGAACGTGTAACGCGATTACAACACTCCATGCACATGCGAGACAATTGAGTAGCGGCGACCGCGACGCAGTCGCCTCCCTGTTGGTGAATCATCTTTATGATGAACTTACCGAGAGTGTCGTAGCTCATATCAAAAAACAGACGCAAGTCGCACCGACATCGCAACGGCTCGTCGATTTATTGCAACACAATGAATGGCTCTTTGACGATCGAGCCTACCATATTGATACATCACATCTGTCTTCCACAGTACAATTGGCACGTAGTTGCGACCACGAAACAACGTGGAACCAAGCAAGAGAACTTACAGAATACGGACGCCGGCTCGATCCATCGCTGCAATATCCTGGCGAGACTCCGTTCCACGATACCTATGTGGCACACGGCCATTTCTTCTCAGCGCTCCTTGACGTGGAACGCGATCAAGGGCTTACCTACTTCGAGCAACTAGCTCGGGCCGCAGATGTCTATCAGCAGACGACCCTTGCGGTCGAAGTTTATGTGGACTTACTGGCAAGGATCGGCCAAGCCGACGCAGCCTTGCAGATTTTCCTGGAACTGATCCCGCCCAACATCCCTACGACGGGCCTGATCGTATCGCCGCTACACCTCGCCGAACAATCCGGCAACTTTACGCCGCTTCTGGACCACTACCGCGGGCAAGAACGACTCGTAGAATACGGAGCCGCATTGGCCTTGGCTAACGAACAAAAACGTAGCGAACCGCAATAAGTACTGCCCCGCAGTAATACACTTCCGCAGTCAACAACGTGCGAAGCGGCTCAGGCCTGTTCCGTGACCTGAATCGATATCGCCTTGATTAATTGTCCGTTCGCCTGACGAAAATCGGCCATGTGCGCAGCGTTCAAGTGGGACTTCAGAGCTTCGAGCGACTCCCATTTCTCGACAACAACCACGACATCATGGCGCGGGGGAACTTTAGTGATTTCGGTGGAAACATCGACCGTGGGAACATACGCGACGCATCCTTGCTCTGCATGAACAAGCGGCATCAGCCGATGAAATGCCGATAAGAATTCACTCCGCTTACCTTCAACTACATCGATGGTGGCAACGACATGAATCATAGAGAAACTCCGGAATGGGATTGACAATCGTGTGGGGAGCGAGGGTAAATCGACGGCGTCGCTTGACGCGTGAAGAATAAAAGCGAACCTTTAGACTTGATCGGTTGTCGCGCGCTGCCGTCGCTTGACCATGGTAACTTCGTTGCCCTGACTGTTGTAGAAGACTTCATCCATGAAAGTCCGCATGAGCAGTACACCTCGACCGCATACGCGGTCGAGATTTCCGGGATCGGTCGGGTCCGGCAAAGAATGAGGATCAAAACCCGGCCCCTCGTCACGTACCGCAAACCGTGCCTCTTGGTGCGACAAGTTGGCATGCACATGAACTCGGCGGTCGGAATAAGGCGCGATTCGACGACGCTGATTGATTAGATCACGATAGGCGTCGTCGTTTTGTTCGCGCAAACAAGATGAAACTTCCAAGTTGCCATGAAAGATGGCATTGACGATTGCCTCTTCTAGCGCAATGCCCAGACGTGTGCGATCAGAATCGGAACACACGTGCAAATGTTGAATCGTGTCTTGTAGGTACCCCACGAGCGGCATCACGAGACTACAATCGTTGTCTAATCGAAAATGCAAGTCGCTCTTTTCGAGACAATCCATTACGCGTACATATCCGTGGCGACTCGATGCAACATTGAGAACGTGCCGTACGGTATCCAGTAACTCGCCGGCCAGCAGGCGCTTCGGCACATAGCTTGCAGCTCCGTTCCGGAGCGCACGGATCGCCTGCTGCTCTCTTCCATGCGACGTCATCAGAATGACTGGCACTTGCGGGTATTGATCACGGATGCAGTCTACGAGCTGATTTCCATCCGATTTGCCCGGCATCATAACATCGACAATCACCAAGTCCGGTATGGCGCGATTGAGCGAGTCGAGCGCTTCCGCCGCCTGCTTTGCCAGCTCAACTTCGTAGGCCCCTTGTTCCAAGAGACCGCCGACCAACCGTCGGCAACTAGCGGAATCGTCGACGACTAAGACTTTGGGCATAGGCACCACCAGGAACCAATTGAGGAACGGCCCTCACACTTCCGTCAATCCTCTCATCTCCGAGCAGGATGAGCAGCCAAGCCTCCTGACGCGCCGCCGATCTATCCTAGCACATCTCGATCCTTCGATTGTGCTCGACGGAGACCTGCGACGGAAACACCTATTTTTCCTGCTCGCATTCGATAAGTCTCGGCTGCCGGCCGGATACGCCCCGGTTGAGACCAAACGGTGCTTTGAGCCTGTTAATCGCACTTTTCAAACCGGGTGGAAGCCAGCGACTAAGAAACAGTCGCTTTTTCTGCGTCAAACGCCGGACGTACGCTTCGTTCCGTCTTCCGGTCCCGCACGCCCACGAACTCTAAAATTGCACGCTCGCCGGCATCTCCCAGACGTGGGGTTGCCAATCGCATAATGCGTGTATAGCCGCCGGGACGCGACTCGAAGCGAGGCGCGATCTTTTCGAACAGAATCCGCACCGCAACTTTATCTCGCAACACCTGAAAGACTCGCCGTCGTGCAGTGACCTCGGGCGCAATCGCAGCATTCCATTTCTTCCATTTGTCACTGGTGCGCCAAACTTTCCATTCCTCGCTCCCCCGCTTGGCCTTTGTCGCAAACTCTTCGGCAGCCGCCTTAGCTACCAACGACTTCCGTGCGATCGTAATGCACCGCTCGATCAGCGGGCGCACCTCTTTGGCCTTATGCAAAGTCGTAATAATTCGCCCACGAACCTTCGGTGTATTTGGATCGAATTCGTCCGCGTCGCGTTCCGTCAACAGAAGACTGGCTGCCATATTCTCCATCATCGCCTTGCGATGGCTTGAAGACCGTCCCAAAATCCGCCCACGCTTGCGATGCCGCATGACTTCAATCCCTCATCAGGCCCCAGCGTAGGGGCATTGCAAAACCAACTCGATTCCCAACTTACTTCCCGCCACAGCGATCCTACTGCAACTATCGAACAGCTCACTGGCAAACCGGAGCTAAATAGTCGCCGAACCCGACGCGACTCGCATCCCTAAATGCAAACCAATCCGAATCAACTTGTCCTTAACTTCCGTCAGAGTCGTATCGCCAAAGTTGCGAACCTCAAGCAACTGATCTTCCGTCATGACAACCAACTGACGCAGGGTAGAAATGCCTTCGGATTCCAGGCAATTATCAGCCCTCACTGAGAGATTCAATTCCGAAAGCCTCATACTGAGTCGGCTTTCCAAACCGGGATCGCTCCCTCCCATGCCACGACTGGGAGCCACAACTCGCTCGCCTAGTTCGCTGTACTGAACAAACGGGTTTAAATGCTTTCGCATGATCTTGGCAGACTCTACCAACGACATTTCTGGCCCAATCGAACCATCGGTCCAGATTTCCAGGTTGAGCCGATCGAAGTTCGTGTTCTGCCCCACACGAGTTTGCTCCACGTCGTAGCGTACCCGGGTCACAGGACTGTAAACCGCATCAATTGGAATTACCCCAACTTCATGCTCGCCGGTACTGTGCTCAGTAGCCGGCACGTAACCACGCCCATCCTCAACCACCATTTCCATGAAGAACGTTACCTTGTCGTCGGTAACAGTGGCCAGATGATGCCCCTTATTGATAATCTCGACGTCTGCGTCGGTCTGAACATCGGCACCGGTCACCGGCCCCGCACCATGCTTTTCGACAGTAATCACACGCGTCTCTTCGGTGTATTTCTTGACGACGAGAGACTTTACATTCAACACAATCTCGGTGACGTCTTCCAGGATGCCTGGCACGCTACTGAATTCGTGCTGTGCGCCGCGGATCTTAATCTGAGTCACAGCGCTACCAAGCAGGCTCGACAACAGAATACGGCGCAAACTATTGCCCACCGTCACACCGTAACCACGCTCGAACGGTTCAGCGATGAACTTACCGTAATTCGCCGTTAACGATTCACGATCACACTGCACGGTACTCGGCAGTTCCAAACCTCTCCAACGAATATGCATTGAAGTCTCCCCCTATAATCCTGTCTACGTCCGCTTGAAGCGTTGAGTTGAACGAACCATTAAAACTGAGCCAGCGAACGACTAGACGCGACGCTTCTTACGAGGGCGACATCCATTATGAGGAATAGGTGTACAATCCTCAATGGACTTGACGTTCAAACCGGCAGCCTGCAACGCAGTGATCGCGCTCTCTCGACCGGCACCCGGCCCCTTCACGCGCACATCCACGTCCTTCACGCCAAACTTGACCGCCTTTTCAGCGGCCTGCTGTGCGGCAGTTTGCCCCGCAAAGGGCGTGCTCTTGCGACTACCCTTGAACCCACCTGTCCCTGCACTCGCCCAGCACAAAGTATCACCCCGCGTGTCCGTAATTGTTACGGTCGTATTATTAAACGTCGCCTTGATATGGGCGATCGCAACCGTAACATTCCGCCGTTGCCTACGCTTTTTTGGCGCGGCCGTTTTCTTCGCCACCGGAGAACCCTCCCAGAACGAGACCTATGAAATAACTAACTCGCCAACAACCATCCGCAGAACCGCCGCAGCGCCCCGCGATCACCAAAACCCGCAATCGCCCAACCGGCTATCGCCCAACCGGCTATCGCTTAGCGCAGATCCTTCACGCCCTTCTTGCCAGCAACCGTCTTCCTCGGACCCTTGCGAGTCCTCGCGTTCGTACGCGTGCGCTGGCCACGCACCGGCAAACCGCGCCGGTGACGCTGCCCCCGGTAACAAGATATATCCCGTAGCCGCGATATATTCTGATTCACCTGTCGCCGTAGCGGACCCTCGACCGTGTAGTCTCGCTCTAGCAATGCAGCTAAACGACCCAACTCATCTTCCACGAGTTCACGAGCCAACTTGCGGGGATCAACACCGGCCTTACGGCACAAATCTCTGGCTGTTTTTGGACCGACGCCGTACAGGTAAGTGAGAGACACTTCCGCTACACGGTCGTTCGGAATATCCACACCCAACAAGCGTGGCATAAGACACCTTTTATGTAAATCAAGCGAAACTTAATACCATGGCAGTACCGCCATGATCGAAAACACCAACGCTGGCAATCACCATCCCCATCAACGCCATCACCCCTGACGTTGCTTATGCCTAGGATTCGTACAGATCACGAAAACGCGGCCCCTTCGGCGAACCACTTTGCAGTTTTCGCATACTCGTTTCACGCTGGCGCGCACTTTCATGACAGTGTCCCCTACACAACGATCCGTGGAAAGCCCCCCAATATACAATCAAACTCACATTACTATCAAGACGGGGCGTGGGCATAACGACCCATTATTTTGAACACCGGCAAACTGCCCCCCTTAAAGAGTCAGCACTTCGGGCCCCTGGCCTGTGACGGCGACCGTATGCTCAAAATGAGCTGCCAAGCTGCCGTCACGCGTCACCTGCGTCCAATGGTCGTCGAGGCAACGAACGTCCCCTGCCCCTACGCATACCATCGGCTCAATCGCCAAAACAAGCCCTGGTTTGATGGGAAAATCGAAGTGGGATTCTTTACGATATAAATTCGGCACTTGGGGCGGCTCATGGAGTTGACGACCAATCCCATGCCCGCAAAATGCCCGAACCACCGAAAACCCCGCCTTCAGCACATGCTCTTCCATTTCTCGACCGATTTCTGACCACGTCCCATGCACCGACAGACCCCGTATGGCGATCTCGAGTGCCTCACGCGTAACGTCCAGTAACTTCTGCGCTACGGGAGGAATCGCCCCGACCGCAAAAGTCATGGCGGAATCACCGCACCAACCATTCACGCGACAGCCAGTATCCACGCTCACAATGTCCCCGTCCCTGAGCACACGACCACTGGGGATTCCGTGCACGACCTCGTCATTTACCGAGATACAGGTCACGGTAGGAAATGGGACCGGCCCCGCAACCCCCTTGAAAAGCGGTTCCGCACCGTGCTTAACGAAGACCTGCTCAACCGCCGCATCCAACTCGCGGGTCGTCACGCCCGGACGGACCAACTGCGATACCGCCCGATGCGCTTCCGCCACGACCTGGCCCGCGGGGCGCATACGTTCGATCTCACGCGCGGACCGAAGATTAATCGCGGACGGTCGATCCGGCATATTGCTTGACCTGCTCCTTGATGCGATCGAATACAACATCCGAGTCGCCCATACCGTCAATACTGACCAATTTATTTAGCTTACGATAATACTCCAAGACGGGCTTCGTCTCGGAATCGTAAACCTCCATCCGACGCACGACCGTATCGGCAGAATCATCCTGACGCCCCTCTTGTCGCGCCCGCTCCACGAGTCGCCGGATTAGTTCCTCCAGCGACACTCGCATCTCCAAGACGACATCCACCCGGCGCCGCAACGTGTGCAACTGTTCGTCCAACGCTATCGCCTGGTTGACGGTTCGTGGAAAACCGTCGAGTAAGCAACCTGACTCACAATCGGCCGCTTCCAAACGATCCTTCACTAAGGTAACCATCACGGCGTCGGGAACAAGCTTTCCGTGCTCGATGTACTGAGCAGCCAACTCACCCAGAGCAGATCCGGCCCGTACCGACTCTCGCAACATCGCACCCGTTGAAAGATGCGGAACTCCGAGAAAATCGACAAGCCTGCGGCATTGGGTCCCCTTACCGCTGCCAGGTGGACTGAGAAATACGACAATCATGGCATGGCCCCTGCAGACCGTTGGTCAATTTCGGGTGAGCGCCGGTAGGGCTTCCTTGCATGTCATGTTGACGTCCACTCATCAACCATCCAACAGGCCCTTGTAGTTTCTCATTACAAGGTGACTATCGATTTTCTGAACAAGGTCAAAAGCGACACTGACGGCGATCAAGAGCCCCGTACCACCATAAAAACTGGCCACCATAAAACTCACACCCAACGCTGACGAAATCAGATTAGGAATAATGGCCACCAGCGACAGAAACGCGGCACCGACGTAGGTGATCCTGACCATGACCTTTTCTAAGTAATCAGCCGTCCGACGCCCGGGACGATGCCCCGGAATGAACGTGCCATAATTTTTGAGGTTATCCGCCATATCCTTAGGATTGAACGTGATGGCCGTCCAAAAATAACAAAAGAAAAAAATCATAGCGACGTAAAGCATGTTGTAAACGAACGAGCGAGGCGAACTGAAGACGTCCGCCATGCCACGGAAAAGCGTTGGATAAATGTACGCAAGCCAACCCAATATCATTCCAGGAAACATCAAGAGACTGCTTGCGAAGATAATTGGCATCACTCCTGACTGGTTGATTCTCAACGGGAGATACTGCTTGGTCCCACCCATGACACGTCTACCCCGCACATGCTTAGCGCTTTGCGTAGGGATTCGCCGTTGGGCCAATGTAATAAACACAACGCCCAACACCACACCGAAAAATAGCGCCGCTAAAATCACTAGCGCTTCTATACCGATGTCTCCGCTAGGAAATGTCAATTCGGCCTTTGCATCTTTCAACAATTCATAGGCCGCCAACGGCATCTGGGCCAAAATTCCCGCCATAATCAACAGACTAATACCGTTGCCAATTCCAAACTCATCGATCTGCTCACCTAACCACATCAAAAAAATCGTACCGCACGTCATGATGAGCACCGCGACGAGCTGCCAACCAAACGACAGATTGCCGCTGCTCGACATAAACGCTTGGTCGGTTATGAGCAGCGGAATCCCGTCTTGTCCAACCTGCATGATGTTGTACCGAACGAACATCCAACTTTGCACAAAACACAGAAAAACGGTTACGTAGCGAGTGTATTCATTAATTTTTCGCCTGCCCGCCTCTCCTTCCTTTTGCAAATTCTCGATTGGCTTCCACACGCTGCCAAGCAATTGAAAAATGATGGAAGCCGAAATATAGGGGAGGATACCCAGTCCGAAAATTGTAGCTTTGTTCAAATCACTTCCGGAAAAGACCGCCGCCTGCGAGATCAGCTTCCCTAAACCGCCTTGCTGCGAATCCTGTTGGGCGGCCGTCATTTTCTGGTCGACCATCGGTAAGCTGATTTGCCAGCCCACCCGATAGACAGCAAGCAGCACGAGCGTCAGAACAATCTTGTTCCGCAGTTCAGGGATTGTGAATACAACCCGCGCTTTTTCCCACATAGGAGTTACTCCGTTTTAGTCTTGGCCGCCGCGACACCTAATCAACTAGACCCAGGCCCATCGACCCGGCCGCAAGCCCGCGGGTACTCTCCCATTCGATCGTCAACGAGCTTGGTCAAGCGTCACTTCTTTTTTTGTCTGGGGCCGGCTGCCTTCTTTTTATCTGCAGCCGCTGCGTTCTTTTTGTCCTCGACCGGAGTCGGGCCTGGAATAAGCACTACCGAGCCACCAGCAGCCTCAATCTTCGCTACCGCCGATTTGCTAAACCGATGTGCGCTCACTCTGAACTTCTTGTGGAGCTCGCCATCGCCAAGCACTTTGAGCAGATCGAACCGGCCACGGGCCAACTTCTTTTCTCGCAGCAATTCTGGAGTGATGTCCGCCCCCGCTTCGAACGCCCGTTCCAAATCGGCAACATTGACCGCAAATATCAGCGGTCCGAACGCATTATGGAAGCCACGTTTCGGAATCATACGCACTAGCGGCATCATCCCGCCCTGAAAAATGGAAAGTCGTGACCAACCCGCACGCGATTTTTGGCCCTTATGGCCTCTACCGCTCGTCTTACCGTGACCGGACCCTGGACCCCGCCCCACGCGACTTCGTTTACGGTACTTACTAATTCCTCGATTGATGTCGTCCAATTTCATGTTAAGGATACCCCTCGCAAACGCTCAACCTGCTGAAATGTCCGCAACTGCGACAAAGCTGCGATCGTGGCCTTCACGAGAACGATGGGATTATTCGAACCAAAGCTTTTGGTAAGAATATCCTTGTAACCCGCCGCCTCACATACCAATCGCACGGCCTCACCTGCGATCACACCCGTTCCCGACCCCGCCGGTATGAGCAGCACTTGAGCAGCCCCATACCGACCCCAAACTCGATGCGGTACGGTCCCCTCCACGATTGGCACCTGGACCATGCTTCGCTGAGCCTGCTTGACTGCCTTTTCGACACTTGGCGGGACTTCCTTCGCTTTGCCATACCCCCAGCCCACGCGGCCCTCACCATTACCAACAACTACCATTGCGGCAAAGCTGAAACGCCTACCCCCTTTAACGACGGAGGCACACCTCTTGATCTTTACGACCTTGTCAATGACCTTCGCACCTGACGTTTCGTTCGCCACGCTGTTAACCCCCAAGCTACGGTTAAATGATTAAAACTCTAACCCGGCTTCACGCGCTGCATTTGCCATCGCTGCGATTCTGCCATGATACCTAAAACGACCCCGGTCTAAGGCCACCTTCTTCACGCCGGCGGCTAGTGCTCGACTGGCAAGCAATTTACCTACCGCGATTGCCGCATCGCAATTCCCCGTCTTCGCGTCGCCGGTTCGAGCCTCAGACTCGACTGTGCTCGCCGACGCCAATGTACTACCTCGACTATCGTCGATAATCTGGCAATAAAAATGCTTGGATGTCCGAAACACCGACAACCGCGGTCGTTCCTGACGCCGTACCGAGTTCCGTACTCGATAGGTGCGACGCACTCTCTGCCGTTGAATTACCTTCTGCTGTGTTGACATTTAACTTATCCCAATCCAAATAACGCCCAGCCTGCCGGATCGCTTAATGTCCGTTCACGCCAAGAAAATCGTCCCACATGATGCTCGGAGCCATCGTTTCAGCACTCTTCTCTACTTATTCGATCGGCAACTATTTATTGGCTGCCTTACCAGGCTTCAACTTGACTACCTCGCCGTCATACCGAACCCCTTTTCCTTTATAGGGTTCTGGCTTCCGCAGTGAACGAATCTCCGCCGCGAATTGCCCTACTTGCTGCTTATCACACCCACTTATCAGCACGTGCGTCTGATCTGGACAGACCACCGTCAATCCAACCGGAATCGTCTTGTGTATTTCATTCGCAAACCCGACTCGCAGCTGCAACGTATTTTTCTGCACGGCGGCCAGGTACCCCACTCCGACAATTTCCAACTTCTTGGAATAACCGTTGGCCACACCTTCCACCATATTCGCAATCAGCGATCGCGTCAGACCGTGGAGCGCCCGAGCGGTTCGCTCGTCGCCCTTGCGTTCCACGCGCAGGCGCCCTTCGTTCGGTTCATGAACTACTTTGACTTCAGGGCGGAACGTCGTCTCCAATTTACCCTTGGGTCCTTCCACCAAAACGGTGGCGCCGTTCACCTGAACTTTAACGCTCTTCGGTATAACTACCGGTTTTAGACCAATACGTGACATTACAGTCTACCTGTTCTTAAGACGGTCCGATCAACAAACCTCGCACAACACTTCACCGCCCAAATTTCGCTGTCGTGCTTCCCGGTCACTTACGACCCCACGGCTGGTACTGATCACTGAAATTCCCAGCCCATTCAGAATAGGCTTCAGGTCCTTCGCTTTACTATAGATTCGTCGCCCGGGTTTACTGACACGACGAATGGATCGAATCACTTGCTCACCATTCGGTCCGTACTTAAGGTCAATCCGCAGCTGCGTCAGAGATTCGTTTTGAACCTCCGCCCAGTCCCAAATATACCCTTCCCGTTTTAGGACGTCCGCTAACCCGCGTTTTACCTTCGACAACGGCATCTCGACATGCGCACGTTCTACTCGAACTGCGTTGCGAATGCGTGTCAACATGTCGGCAATCGGATCTGTCATCATGTTGTTTCGAAGCTCCCTTACCAACTTGCCTTACGTACGCCAGGAATCACGCCTTGATCTGCCAATTTGCGGAAGCAAATTCGACAGACACCAAACTTTCGGTAGACAGCTCGAGGCCTACCACACAGATTGCAGCGATGCTCAAGCCGCGACGAAAACTTTGGCACGCGACCTGCCTTGGCTATTTTTGATTTACTGGCCACCGGCTTTCACCTATCATCAACAGATTTTCACTTACCAGGCTCTACGACACCCACCACGGTTCTGCCTCAAATTGCTGGGACCTACGACGGCCATGGCATTCCGCCGAACCCACCCAATTGCCACAAGCCCGCTGTTAAGCAACTTGTGCATCGCCCTTCTCTTCTTCCCTCTTAAACGGCATCCCCATGAGTCGCAAAAACAATCTCCCGTGTTCGTCACTGTCGGTCGACGTGACAAACGTTATGTTCATCCCTTGCGGACGAAGGAAGCGGTCAGGGTTCAACTCTGAAAACACCAACTGCTCAGCCAAACCCATGCTGTAATTCCCATGCCCATCGAACCCATTCGGATTCAGTCCGCGAAAATCTCGCACGCGAGGCAGCGCCAAGGCGATCAATCGATCCATAAACTCATACATTCTCTGACGTCGCAGAGTCACCTTACAACCGATTGGCATCCCCTCCCGCAGGCGAAATCCAGCCACCGAAATCCTCGCTTTGGTGACGAGCGGCTTCTGCCCCGTGATTTGGCCCAAGGCCTCAGTCGCCTCTTCGATATGTTTTTTCTCAGACACAGCGCTACCGACGCCCATATTGACGACGATCTTCTTCAAATGGGGAAGCGCCATCCGATTGGCCTGGCCGAGCGATTCGCGAAGAGCAGGCAAAACTTCTACTTCGTACTTCTGCTTTAAACGTGGCACTACGCTACCCATGACCCCACTCCCACCATTTCAATTTTACTTTTTTCGTTTTGTCGAACCTTGCAACCGCTCAATTTGCACTGGTCTCAATCTACAGACCACCGAACGATCTATTTTTTTGTTTTCGCATGCGCCGAACGAGCCGGCGCAATGGTCCTGCCGATCTGCGCACCGCACTTTTTACAATAACGCACTTTCGACCCATCGTCCTGGTATTTCGCGCCTGTGCGGGAAGCCGCATTACAACTCTCGCACACCAACATGACGTTGGACCAAGCCACCGACAACTCCTTCGACAGCCGACCACCTTGTGGGTTCCGCTGACTCTTACGTACATGCTTCAACACGCGATTCACGCCTTCGACGACTACGCGATTTTGTTCCCGATCCACGCTAAGAACCTTCGCACGTACGCCTGCGTCGTTCCCGGTTATTACTTCAACCGTATCATCTACACGCAACCACATCACACCACCTCGCTCGCGAGACTGACAATTTTCATGTATTTCTTATCTCGTAGCTCGCGCGCCACAGCGCCGAAAATACGAGTACCACGCGGATTTCGGTCGGCGTCGACCAGAACCACCGCATTTCTATCAAATCGGATGTAACTCCCATCAGCGCGCCGAGTAGGCTGGCGACATCGAACCACTACCGCTCGAACGACCGCCTTTTTCTTGACTTCACTGCCTGGTATTACACTTTTGACGCTGCAAATGATCACGTCCCCTAGTCCGGCATAACGTCGCCGAGTTCCACCGAGGACCTTGATGCACATAACCTCTTTTGCGCCCGTATTATCGGCTACATCCAAACGGGTTTCTTGCTGAATCATGGCTACCGTCTTTGCTTATGTAGAGTCTTACAACACCGTACAACATCACGTGACTTTATTTCGCCCGCAACATGTCCCTCCAGCCGATGCGACCTGGTTCGGTACGTGCCCACTTCCGGCACACCACGACCTAAGCGTCGCTCGTAATTCCTTCCGCAGCAACATTTTTCTTTACAACCCGCACCAGCCGCCACCGCTTCAACTTAGACAATGGCCGCGACTCAATAATTTCGACGGTATCCCCCAACGAAGACTCATTGTTCTCGTCGTGCGCATGGCACACTGTGTTACGTCGAATGTATTTCCCATACACTGGATGTTTCACCAACCGCTGCATTTCGACCCGTCGCGTCTTGTCCGCACCGGCTCGTGTGACCACACCGACTATTTCACGTTTCGGCATCAATTCTCAGGGCCCCGCCCTGCTCCGTCCCGGCTATTTAGCAGCCATTTGTCTCTGAGTTTGTAACGTCTTAACTCTTGCAATCATCCGCCGACTCCGCATCAGCTCGCTCGGCGAATCAAGTCGCTCCGTCTGAGTCTGAATACGCAACCGAAACAACTTCTCGGACATCTCCTTGAGCAACAGCCCAAGTTGCTCGTCACTCATTTCACGCAGCTCTTGGGTTTTCACGTTACGCCAACCTCCGTCGCACAAATCGAACACGAATGGGCATCTTGTGAGCCAATCGCGCCAAACAGACCCGCGCCTGTTGCTCGGTGACTCCTCCCAATTCGTACAAAATACTACCCGGCCTCACCACAGCCGCCCAAAAATCGGGCTCGCCCTTACCTTTTCCCATCCGTGTTTCCAGGGGGGTCGAAGTCACTGACTTATTGGGAAACAGCCGCACATACAACCGTCCCTCACCGCGAACATATTGCTGCGCAGCAATACGACCGGCTTCTATTGTGGCCGCCTTGATCCAGCCGCCCTGCAGCGCCTGCAAACCAAATTCACCAAACACTACACGATTGCCGCGAGAGGCCTTACCTTTTATGCGTCCTCTTTGCGACTTTCGATGCTTTACCCGCTTCGGCATCATCGCCATCGTCGCTAGCTCCTTTATAAAATCCTTGGTTGATCCACACTTGTACCCCAATGTGACCCTGAGCCGTCATCGCCTCGGCAAAACCGTAGTCGATCTTGGCACGTAGTGTGCTTAGCGGAATCGAGCCGGAGTTTGCTTTCTCTCGCCTCGCCATCTCCGCACCGCCCAAACGGCCCGCCAATTGCACCTTAATTCCCTTAGCGCCGGCATCCATCGTCCGTTCCATCGACTGCTTCATGGCCCGCCGAAAACTTGCTCGCTTCGCAAGTTGTTCCGCTACTTCCTCAGCCACAAGCTGCGCCTGCCATTCGGGGCGTGTGATCTCTTCGATCTTTAAATTAACTCGTCGCTTTACCAAGTTTTGCAACTCGTTCTGCAACAACTCAACTTCCTGCCCCTTCTTCCCGATCATTAAGCCCGGTCTTGCAACGTGTAGCACAACACGAACTTCATCACGAGTACGTTCAATTTCAATACGATCAATTCCGGCGTTTCGGTAGTGGGACTTTTTAGGATTGAACTTGATGTATTTGCGGATCTTATGATCTTCCAGCAGTAACGACGAAAACTCCTTTTTCGACGCGTACCATCGGCTCTTCCAGGTTTCCATCACGCCAGTGCGGAACGCTATCGGATTGACCTTTTGACCCATATTCCCAACTCCTCAACCAATTACAGCGGCCCACTCGATGACCGCCCTGTTTACCAACACCATAGCCTCAATTGATCCCGCACACCGCTAAAAACTCCACCGTCTGCCGGCGCTATGCGAACAAAACCATGAACCCTGCACTAAGCCATTTCTTCCAGCGACACGTGAATATGCGCCGACCGTTTCAATATAACAAACGCCATGCCCCGGGCACGCGGTCGAATTCGCTTCATCATGGGACCGCCGTTAATATAAACGTCAGACACAACCAAACTCGCCAGCCGTACCGCCCGCCCCTTATTGAGCGGATGTTCCGGATTTTGTGCACTTCCCAGCGCACTTCGCACAACTTTCTCGAGCATCCGCGCCCCGCGGTTGGGCTGATACCGCAAAATCTCCAGAGCCTCGTCGGCAAACTTCCCCCGAATGAGATCGGCCAGCGGACGCACTTTCCTGGCGCTGATTCTCGCATGACGATGGCTTGCCCGATAAACGCCCATCTCAATCCCCTTAAATCGCTTTACACCAACAGCTTTTTGCGACTACGAATGTCTTTTGCAACTACGTTCTTTTGCGACTTCTAATTCCGACGACTATTTCTTACCGCCCTTACCACCATGTCCGCGGAAGGTCCGCGTGGGAGAAAATTCTCCCAACTTGTGCCCCACCATATCCTCCGTGATAAAAACCTTCACATGAATCTTGCCGTTGTGAACCATAAATGTTCGGCCAACGAACTCTGGCACCACCGTACACGACCGCGCCCAAGTCGTTATGGGTTCGTTCCTGCTCGATTCAATTTGAAGCTGAACCTTTCGAAAGACTTTCGGGTCTACGTAAGGGCCTTTCTTCAACGACCTGCTCATGCTGTACTCTCCGACACCCTAAGGTGACCTTCGCGTTCTACGCCAGTTCGATACCAATCCGAACAAAAATCATCTCTCTATGACCTCGACGCCGTCTGGCGGAACTCGATCCAACCGCAACCGCCTCAAACATCTCTAATAATTCAACTACACATGCAATTTCAGCTGTCCATAACGCCTCGATCGACGACGCCGAACAATCGCCGAGTTCGACGGTTTACGCCGATTGCGGGTGGCTCCACCCTTGGCTGACTTACCGGATGGACTCACCGGATGCCGTCCACCCTTAGTTCTACCCTCACCACCACCGTGAGGATGATCGATCGGATTCATGGCCGTACCACGGACGGTCGGACGAATACCCAACCACCTACTACGCCCAGCCTTACCCAGGACAACATTCATATGATCTGCATTACCGACCTTTCCAATCGTCGCTCGACACGCGATTGGAATTCGCCGAATCTCACCGCTTGGCATGGTCAGCTGCGCCCAACCCGCGTCGCGTGCCATCAAAGTCGCTGCGGTACCAGCGCTGCGGCACAAGACTCCGCCTCGCCCTGGCTGCATCTCAACATTATGGATCGCTGTCCCCAACGGAATCTGCTGCAACGAGAGACAATTACCAACGTTTGGCGCCGCGTTCGGCCCACTTTCGACTCGATCACCCTGACTCAAACCCTCCGGAGCCAAAATATAGCGCTTCTCGCCATCCTCGTATTGCAACAAGGCAATCCGCGCACTCCGATTAGGATCGTACTGAATGGAAACAACTCGAGCCGCCACCGCATCTTTATTCCGACGAAAATCGATCATGCGGTACATCCGCTTATGACCACCGCCGCGATGGCGAGCAGTAATCTTGCCCTGATTATTTCGCCCGCCGGTCTTTCGGAGGGGCTTCAACAGTGACTTTTCCGGCTTTGCACCCTTGGTCAATTCCGCAAAGTCACTAACGCTCGCGTTACGCCGCCCTGGTGACGTCGGTTTGTAATGCCTAATTCCCATAAATCACCCGCCTACTAAATGAACTCGAGGCTCTGACCTTCACCCAAGGTGACGATCGCCTTCTTCCAGGCTTTTGTGTACCCAAATCGATAGCGATGCTTTCGCGGCTTTCCCTTGCGAGTCTGAGTACAAACCTTCGTTACTGTCACATCAAACAGGAATTGCATCGCAATTTTTACATCATCTTTGGTGGCCAGCGGATTGATCTCAAATGAATACTGACCATACCGAGAGGAACGATGAACGCCCTTCTCAGTCAACAGAGGACGCAGAATGACCTGATGCGGCTCTAAATGGAGCCGCGGGGCCATCACCGGTACTGCTCGTAGCTTTTTCATCTCACACACCCCATCGCATATCAAACACCGCTTCCACCAACACAGCAAGTCGACTTCCAGTCACACGACCTAACGGCATTGCGGTTCGACAATCTCTAACCTTGGGAACCCGCCGACGCTTCACTGGCGACACGCTGTCGTATCGCATCCAGCGCGGACTTCGTAACCAACAACCGACGCGGACGCAAAACCGCCAACGCATTCAAGTCGGCCACCGGCGAAACCGTTACGCCCTCGATATTTCGAGCGCTCTTATAAATATTCGTATCACGCTCCGGAAGCGCCAACAAAGTCGTCACCCCCTGCAACTGCAATGCCTTCAATATCGCAGCCATCTCTTTGGTTCGCGGAGCTGCCATCGCCAAATCATCCAACACGACAACTTCACCGTCGATAATCTTTGACGCGATCGCCATGCGAGTAGCCAACCGGACAGCCTTCTTCGGCATCCGATATGAATAATCCCGTGGACGGATAGCAAATATATGACCGCCACCTCGCCGCACACCACTACGTCGCGACCCAGCTCGAGCGTTCCCAGTCCCCTTCTGACGATACATTTTTTTAGTGGAACCAGCGACTTCGCCTCGAGTACGAGTACGCACAGTCCCCTGCCGTGCGTTGCACTGATACATCAAAACTGCGTCGTGCAACAACTGCTTGCTGATACGCGGGGCAATTTCAGCGGGATCCACTTCGTACGACCCCACCTCTTTACCCAGGCGATCAAACACAGGCAAGCTTGCCATGACCTTACTCCCTCAATTTTTCCGATATCGCATCGCACACCGGCGCGGACGTCACCCAACTCAAAACCAAACCACCGCCACGCCGACAGCACGGCAACGCACTCAACCTATCGAAGCATATTCGATTCGTGAATAATGACGTATCCGCCATTCGGACCAGGTACGGCACCATGAATCAACAATAAATTGCTCGCGAGATCAAATCGCACCACTTTGACATTCCGCGACGTAACTCGCTCACTCCCGTACTGACCAGCCATGCGGCGGCCCTTCATCGTACGACTAGGAAATGCACTACACCCGGTACCACCAGGATGCCGATGCACCTTTTTAACACCGTGCGTAGCCCGCTGACCGGAGAAGTTATGACGCTTCATCGCCCCGGTAAAACCACTACCCTTACTCGTCCCGATTACGTCAACGCGGGCCACGCCATCAAACATCGCCAAAGTAACTTCCTGCCCTACCTGAAACCCCTCGGCAGAACCGCGAATCTCACGAATGAAACGCTTGGGCTCGCAGTCAGCACGCTTAGGCAATTCAACGCCGGCGGTCACACGCTTTTTCGACCGCTTGCTACCCAAACCAGCAACATGACCGCGTTCACTGCGAATCGCCAACCGTCGCGGCTTATCAAGAAAGCCCAACTGCACGGCCTCGTAGCCATCCGTCTCGAGCGTCCGAATCTGCAACACGTGACATGGCCCGGCCATAATGACCGTAACGGGCACGGCGGTCCCGTCTTCCTGAAATACCTGTGTCATCCCGACCTTTTGGCCGAGAATTCCTTTAGCCATATCAATCACCTTGAGATTCGTTACTGACGGGAGAGAAGGAACATCGCCCAAACTTACCCGTTCAGCATCCAGGTCATATAATCGAAACCACTCACGTTACGCACAACTCACGTCACAGCCCCAGCAGCAGCAACTAGCGAGAAGATGCCTTAATCTTGATATCAACCCCGGCAGGGAGACTCAACTTATTCAACGCTTCTATCGTCTTTCCTGTAGCCTGCACGATATCAATCACTCGCTTATGCGTGCGAATTTCGTACTGCTGCCTCGCCTTTTTATCGATATGCGGCCCAGACAGGACAGTATACCGCTCAATACGAGTCGGCAACGGAATCGGACCATGCACCTCGGAGCTAGTCCGCTTGGCGGTGTCCACGATCTCCCTGGCGCTCTGATCTAGAGCCAGGTGGTCATAGGCTTCCATTCGGATTCGAATCACCTCATGGGATGCACCGGCCACAACACGCTCCTCTTTGCTTGTACAATTTTCATTCCCCCATAGTGTGCAAGGTTGCCGTTACGGGAAGCCCATCAATATAGAAATCTTGGCGATTGGCGTCAACCAGCGTAACGGCACGATATGGGGATTTTTTTCGATGCCAGCTGAAGCTGACCACTAAAACCCAAATTCACCCGCCACCTGCGCCGGGGCCGCAGCGTAGGTGAGGGGTTCAATGGCACATCCGGCCCGCCCCTGACTGATACTCCGCA
The DNA here is from genome assembly GCA_027619595.1 of Planctomycetota bacterium. Taxonomy (GTDB): domain Bacteria; phylum Planctomycetota; class Planctomycetia; order Pirellulales; family Pirellulaceae; genus JAQCHP01. The sequence goes on along the minus strand of JAQCHP010000022.1, from coordinate 4,018 downwards.
TACTACTGGAATAACCAAACAACTCAGCCAGAGGAACTTCCGCGTCAATGGTCACGCGATCGCCACGCGGGTCGGTCCGGGAAATCGCCCCCCGCCGCTGCTGCACGTCCGCCACAAATTCCCCCAAATAATCCTCAGGGGTCGTTATTTCTACTCGCATAATCGGCTCCATGAGCACCGGCCCAGCAGCTCTCAGAGCCCGATTGAACGCGTCCGAAGCCGCAATCCGAAAAGCAACTTCGTTGCTGCCCACCTCAGCCTGCTCGCCACCCAACAAAACCACGCGCAATCGCATCAACGGAAAGCCACCAATCGCCCCGCCCGCCTCGCCCATCGCCTGCAACTCACCCAGCGCGGCATCCACAAAATCCCTCGGTAGAGACTCCGGGGGGCATGCATTCATGACAACCACCTTAGATTGATCCGCAGATGTTGGCTCCATCCGCACTCTCACCTTCGCAAACAACTGAGCGCCGCCCACCTGCCGATGACACTCCCCCTCCACTTCGGCAGATTGCAACACGCTCTCGCGATAACTCACGCGCGGTTTATGGACCTTAACCTGGAGCTTGAAGTCGCGTAACAGTCGGTTCTTAATCACCTCCAAATGCAACTCGCCCATTCCACTAATAAGCGTTTGGCCCGTCTCTGAATTGTCCATCGCAACGAAAGTCGGATCTTGCCGTCGCATAAGATCCAATACTTCGGTCAGCTTCTTTCGTTCGTCGGTGGACTCGGGCTCAATCGCCATGGAAAGAACGGTTTCCGGAAAATGAATCGGCTCAAGGAGTATCGGATCCTGAGGGTCACACAGCGTGTCGCCAGTTACCGAGTTTCTCAGGCCAATTACCCCAACAATATCGCCCGCGGATGCGACCGGCACTTGCTCACGTCGGGATGCATGCATCCGCCACAACTGAGCCACATTCTCCCGTTTATCCTTACCGGGATTGTAGACGCGAGAATTTGCCTTTAACTCACCTGAATAGATCCGCACCCAACACAGATCTCCCGTCTTGGCGGGCAACACCTTGAACACTAACCCTGAAAAGGGCTCATCGAATTGCGGCGACCGCTGGGCCACCACAGGCTCTGCATTCTTCTTTTTTCCGCTGGCAGGAGCATGGCCAACGACAGGCGGCCGATCGGCTGGGCTCGGGAGATAAAAAGCCACAGCATCCAAGAGCGGCGGAACCCCAATCCCGTCCAAAGCCGAACCACACAAGACGGGCTGCACCAACCCTTGCACGGTCGCTTCTCGCAACACGCGACGAACCAAATCCTCGGGAGCTGCCTTGTCTTGCAGGGCCTGCTCCATCAATTCGCTACTGAAGTCGTACAACCGCTCAAGCATCGTCTCACGCCATAATTCAGCTCGTTCCTGTTGTTCGTCAGGAATGGGAACGCCCTGCACCACCTTTCCCTGTCCCGCTTCGGGAAAGACTAGCATCTTCATGGCAATCAAGTCGATCACCGCTCGAAACGAATCTTTAAGGTGCGGCGGCCCTTCGCCCACGGGAATCTGAACCACAACCGGACTGGCATCCAACCTACGCTCCATTTGCCGGAGCGTACTCTCAAAACTTGCTCCTTCACGATCCATTTTGTTGATAAAGGCCACTCGGGGTACGGAATACTTATTGGCTTGCCGCCATACCGTCTCACTTTGTGCTTCGACCCCTTCCCGCGCACTGAATACGACCACCACCCCGTCGAGAACCCTCAACGATCGTTCTACCTCTGCGGTAAAATCGACGTGCCCGGGAGTATCAATGAGATTCACCGACACGTCTCGCCAGGGAAAAGAGACGCAGGCAGAATAGATCGTGATCCCGCGCTGCTGCTCTTCCTCGTCAAAATCGGTCTCTGTGGTTCCCTTGTCCACCTCACCGACCCGATAGGTAACGCCGCTACAAAAGAGCATCCGTTCCGTAACGGTAGTCTTTCCGGCATCAACATGAGCAATCACGCCGATATTACGCAATTGTTTCAGGTCGCGTCCCATGGAATGTTCCCTAACGACTTAGGCCTACTACCTGCAGACGTTCAAACCACCGCAACTCGGGCGGTTGAACCAAGCCAAGCGTGGACGCATCAAAGAACCGAACTGCAGAGCGGACGGCACCGCGTCTGCAGGCCGAAGCGCGCCTGTAACGACCAACCCACCAACAGGCTGCAATGGCACAGCCAACGTTCTACCAAGCAAAGTGTGCAAAAGCCTTATTGGCATCCGCCATACGATGGACGTTGTCGCGTCGAGTCATCGCGGCACCTTCTTTCTTGTAGGCCGAAAGGAGCTCGTCTGCCAGCTTCTCATGCGTGGCCCGCCCTTTCTTTTCACGCACAGCCAACAAGATCCAACGGAACGCCAGCGACTGCTGCCGATTTCGATTGACTTGCATCGGAACTTGATATGACGCTCCACCTACGCGCTTACTGCGCACTTCAATCAACGGCTTCACGTTTTCGATCGCCTGATTGAAAACATTGATTGGCTCGACGTCTGGCAACTTTTTCTGCACGATCTCAAGGGCATCGTAAAACACCCGCTGCGCCACCGACTTTTTACCATCGTACATGAGACAATTAATGAACTTACTCGCTAGCAGCGAACTGAACCGCGGATCTCCCTTCAGCTGTGAGCGACTTGAGGTAATTCGTCCCATCTAAAACTTTTCCCCTCTACTTACACTAAGATTCCGCTGACACCAAAGTCCACCCGCACTAGGGTTTACTAGCACTAGGGCTTCTTGGCCCCGTACCGACTACGCGACCGTTTCCGGCCTTGCACACCCAACGTATCCAACGCTCCACGAACCACTTGGTACCGCACACCGGGCAGATCGCGTACCCGTCCACCGCGCACGAGCACAATCGAGTGCTCCTGAAGGCTATGGCCTTCTCCGGGAATATACACGGTCACTTCCTTGCCGTTTGACAATCGCACACGCGTAATTTTCCGTAGAGCCGAATTCGGCTTCTTAGGAGTCATCGTGCGCACCTGCAAGCAAACGCCCCGTTTTTGCGGGCATTGATCGAGCACCGGTGCTTTACTGACTTTTGTCTGGCGGCGTCGAGCCTTCCGAACGAGCTGATTAATCGTGGGCATAAAAAACTATCGCTAGTGCAATCGGTTTAGAAAATCGCAAGTCACTCAGGCTACCACGGCGGACTGCCGTGTCAAGGGGGCGGCAACAGCCCCTCAGCCACATAACCCAACCCCTTCAATTACGGCTTCCCGGACGCATCCGCGACATCGGAAGACGCCGTCGTCTCAGAATCACTTCCATCCTCGCCACCCGCGTTCGCCAACAGGGGGAATTCCCTTTCAAGCGTGGTACTCTTTCGCTGGCTCAGCATTTCGAGGGCCTCACGGCTAATGCGAACGTCGGAATCTTGGAAAGTCCTAAAGCCGGTACCTGCCGGAATTAGATGTCCGAGAATCACATTTTCTTTAAGCCCCACTAAATGATCCACGCGACCGGAAAGGGCAGCCTCGGTGAGAACCTTGGTCGTTTCCTGGAAACTGGCCGCCGAGATGAAGCTGGAGCTTTGCACGGACGCTTTCGTAATTCCCAACAATTGCGTACTTGCCGTGGCCGGCTTCGCCTTGACCCCTTTAGCGGACCGCCCGCCCTTTTCCTCGATTCTTCCATTGGCGTCTTCCAACGCCTCTTTGGGAACAATCACTCCTACCTCAAATTCGCTGTCGCCTTTTTCGCTGATCCTCAAACACTTATTCAAGGCCTCATTGGCGCGCCGGAAATCATACTTATCGATCACAATCCCTGGCAACAGGTTCGTATCACCTGCCGTTTCAATGCGAACTTTGCGCAACATACGAGCCACAATGATTTCGCAGTGCTTATCATTGATTTCTACGCGCTGACTCCGATAGACCCCCTGGATTTCGTGCAGCAAATACTGTTGCACGGCTTCTTCACCGGAGACTCGCAATATATCGTGCGGCACCAGCGGGCCTTCCACCAGCGCCTGCCCGGCCCGCACAAAATCGCCC
>JAQCHP010000172.1 GCA_027619595.1 Planctomycetota bacterium | reverse complement strand
CGCGCAAAAGAACACGGCCGCGGCAATCCATGCCTTTGGCAGTTCCAACCTGAAGGAGGTGTCAAATTTGTACCTGTTCATTGGCTTGCGTGACGATCTGGAAACCGTCAGCCATGCTCAGCGTGACTTATATACGGAAATGTTCAAACTGATTGATTACTATGATCTGCATGGCAGCGTGGCATACCCAAAAACTCATAGCCCCGAGCTTGTCACAGCCTTGTATCAGCATGCGCGCAATACCCGCGGTGTCTCACTTGCCCTGTCCAAGCACGAGAATTTTGGGCTGACGTTGGTCGAGGCCGCTGCGGCCGGCGTGCCCGTCGTCAGTTCCGGGGCCGGCGGAATGCGTGATGTCATGAGGAATTGCGGTCACGGCCTGACTGTCGATCCCGAAAACTTCGAGGAGGCCGCGCAGGCCATTTCAGCCATCATTGCCGACCAAGCCAAATGGCGTGCCTTTTCGGCCGCGGGCAAAAAAAACGTCGCCCGTTACTACACCTGGCCGAGGCATATCAAAAATTACTTGGACTTGGTGAAACAGTTTACCCCCGACCGGAGAGCCGCGCCCTCTATTCGCAAGCGCGTAAAGCAGTTCGCCACAGCCAGGCATTATCTTGTCTGTGACATAGACGATACCTTGACCGGTGACGACCGCGCGATGCGGCAACTGACCGACCTCATCAACGACCGCGACGATATCCTGTTCGGGATCGCCACCGGCCGCAATCTGCAGAGCGCCCGGTCGTTCATCGAGGAAAGCAGGCTGCCCGATGCCAGCTTGCTGATAACCTCCGTGGGCACGCGGATTGATTACAACTTCGGAAGAGTCAGTCACGATTTGCATTGGGACCGGCATATCCAGTTTCGCTGGCAGCCCCATGAAATTCGCACCCTCCTCAGTCAGATCGATTGGCTGGAACCTCAGGAGTCCGAAGCCCAGACCCATGACAAAATCAGCTACTACCTGGACAGGCCACAGCCAAATGCGGCCCGCGCGATTAAAACGCTCTTGAGAAAAAGCTCGCTGCAGGCAAGGGTCGTCGTCTCGCGCAATCGGTGCGTCGATATTCTTCCGGTCCGCGCCTCGAAAGGCCATGCATTGCGCTATGTAAGCTGGCGATTTGGGATCGACATGTCTCACGTCCTCACCGCCGGCGATTCCGGAAATGATATTGACATGCTGCGTGGCCTCTCGCGGGGCATTGTCGTGGGCAACTACAGCAAGGAAGTAGGCGTCCTCAGGAAGTCCAATGATGTCTATTTCTCAGCACAAGCCAACGCCGCCGGAATTCTAGACGGCCTGAAACACTACGGCGTATGATCGCCCCGAACCATTCTGTAGAGGATCGCCAGCGGGGAAAAGCGAAACATGCCAAGGAAAAACTTATCCTGACCGCCGGAATTGGAACACTTTGCAGTCCTATGGATTGAACCATCTCAGGGCCGCGATGCGTTATCGTGTCCAAAAAGTGGTGGATTGGAGTCTAAAACATGTCGAAATATTTCAATACCCTTGGTTTGGCGGCCTTGCTGGGCCTGGGTACCTTGGGTCTGGCAAGCGCCAGCGCTTCTGCCGCCGCCATTCCTCTGTTTCCGGACCATGGGTCTACCTCTGCATCCAAATACGTTGAGCTTGACGCCGAATGTTTGAAATGAGGCTTGCGGCTCACGACTTTACAGAGCGCAGCGAACCCGCCGCGTTGTTCCGCATAGCCTCAATTTCCTGTTTTGGCGTTTCTTTGCGGCAAGGGTGTTGTTGCCGGGGTTAACTGTCTTCTCGCCACAGTGATTTTCGAGTTCATTGTGCGATATCGCGCAACGCCCACAAGCATAACGATGCCCCCAGCGGGCAAGCACAGGACTCCGACCATTCTGAACCATCGATCTTGCGCAAAGTGAATAAACGTGACACCCGCCAAAATCAACGCGACGCCGGAGCGCAGATAGGCCAAGAGCGTTCGTTCGTTCGCGAGTCGTGTGCGGTCGATGGCCAGTTCGTCCCGGAGAATCAGTTCTTCGCGTTCGAATCGCTGATATGGATTGGTCACCACTAGTTCTCCATTTCTCTCGACGAACTTGTTATTATACTGATCCGCCTATTTAACTGTAGACCGCACTTGTGCAGCCTATCACGCCCCGGCGAATAGGATGTAAGGTTAATCGTACGGCAGCGTTACGTTGATTGCAATCCTCAAGGGGAGTGATAGATGGTTTCGGCCTATTTCCCTCGACGGGCCGAAGGGAGGCGGTCAGCGGGAGACTCCACCGTATCCTGTTTAACGAATCTGAATGTGCCGAGCCGCGTCCTCCGCATCCTTCTCGCCTTCCTGGTAATAGAGTTGCGTGGTGCGAATATCCGCGTGTCCTGCCAGTGCCCGCACTTGCTCCATCTTGGCCCCGTGCTGAAGGGCATTCGTGAGGGCCGTCTTGCGGAGCGAATGCGTCCCGATTCCACGACCACTTCGCTCAACTTGAATCCCCACTTGGCGAGCGTATTTCTTGACGATTCTCAAAATCTGACGGCTCGTCAGATGCCGACGGCTTGGAGTTTTTCCATCTTTTTCCATCGCTGGGAAGAGGGGAGCCTCCTTCTCCCGAAGTTGGTCGATGCCTGATACCGCAAGCCACGCCAAAATAGCGGGCGTCGATTCCAGCAGAGACAATTTGCGTTCCTTGTCACCTTTTTCAACCACCTTCAAATACCAATCGCTGTCGGTCCGCTCCAGGTCTTGAATGCGTGCATAGGCAATCGCACTCGAACGGCACGCGGTCTTAAAATAAGCAAACAGCAGTGCATGGTCACGCAGTCCGACAACCTTTTTTATGTCCGGTGCATGCAGGAGCTTCTTAGCTTCCCTTTCCGAAAGGGAAGGGGTCGTATTTTTCTCCACACTCGGCGATATCACGGCTTGAATGTCACCGACCGTTTCCCAGTCGACGAGCCCCTTCTTACCAAACTGCTCGTACACGCCGCGAATCACAGACAGATGCCGGGCAATGGTGGACTTGCGGTAGTTCGACTTCGCCAACGCCTCCTTGTAGAGTCGCACCACATCACCAGTCACTTCGCTCGGGTGGATGCCTTGCCGACGGAGGTCTGCGAAAAACGCTCCCATGTCACTCAGGTAACTTCGCCGCGAGCGTGCACTGGGGCAGACATCGCACAGCCAGGGAACAATCGCCGTGGCCACATGATTGGGTGTTTCTACATAAAGGTACGTAAAGTTCCGCATCGATTTCTGGAAGTAATTACCACGTCTAGCTTTACAAAAAATCTCCACCCCTAGATTCGAAGTGTTTTTGAGGCCTGATTTTTGGGAGTCCGGCTAATGTCGTAACCCCTGACGCCTCATTGCTTTGCGAGATTTGCCACGAGATTTTACGTACCTTTATGTAAAAACACCCGATATGGCGTAGCTGGGGGAGTCATGGAGCCGCGTGCTCGGCTTTCGCCCCACGAATTGAATTCCCTTTGCGGAGTGGCAGGTTGAAAATCCCCAAAAAGGGTATTCTTCATTCGCTGACTTTCATGGAATTTTGGCTGGTTCGTGCGAAACGTTGGCGAAACATCTGTTACAACCCAGTAACCCACCACAGAGAAACGAGAGAAACGAATGACGACCATTAGCAACAAATCAAGCCACCGAGATTTGCACGCAAGATTCCAAGCTCCAGCAATTCCTTGATATCGCGGAGCGAGGTATCCGTCGAGCACTTGGCGAGCTGGACGTGTTTCGAGCTCGGCAGAAATCCTTCAAACCTGTTCAACGTCCGGTTGATAACCAGTCGTTTCTGGTCGTTGCCCGGGCGATGGATGATACGTTCCCACAACCTCGACTTCAATTTGTGACGACACGCTGCAGAAGCGGTCTTTCGTGCCGTCAACATTCGGCTGGCTTTGGGGAGCCCGGCGACATTATAAGCCCTAGCCGACGCGACTTGCCTCCTTGGCGAGAAGACGTGGCGTTGACAGTGAGCTTCATTCCGCCACCGTGGCCTAACTCGCGCAGGCGTCGAGCGATTCACGTCAGATTCGGCTACAATGGCGATGTGACGAAGATCCGACCGCATCGGATCATTTTTTTCGATACGGACGTCCTGTAAGACTCGCCTCGATTCCATCAGCCTCCCAGGGGAGCCATCGTTGTCCAGACGCACTGAATTGGAACGAGCCTACCGTTCCGTCCGCTCGTTCACGGATCGCTTGGTAGCGTCGTTGGAAACGGAAGACTTCGTCATTCAGAGCATGCCCGACGTCAGCCCCACACGCTGGCATTTGGCGCACACGACCTGGTTTTTTGAGACGTTTGTGCTCAAGAACCATTTGTCGGACTACCGCGCCGTCCATCCTTGCTTCGACTACCTTTTCAATTCGTACTACCAAGGCGTCGGTGACCGGTTTCCTCGCCCGCAACGAGGGTACTTGTCACGTCCCACGCTGGTGGAGATTTGGGATTACCGCCGCGCCGTCGACGACGGGATTTCGCAACTGCTCGAAACAGTGTCGTTGGACGACCCCGGTACTCGGCAATTGCTCGACACGATCGAATTGGGAATCCACCACGAGCAGCAGCATCAAGAATTGATCTTGACCGATATCAAGCACGTCTTTTCGTGCAACCCGCTGTCGCCCATTTTCGATTCCTACGTTTCATCCCACACGCCCGCCATGCACCACCCAGCCGAATGGGAATGGATCGAGGGCACATCCGGAGTGGTCGAGATTGGTGCGTTTGAGCGCACGTTTGTGTTTGATAACGAGCGACCTCGCCACAAGGTCTACTTGGAACCGTATGCATTGGCCTCTCGGTTAGTGACGTCGGGTGAGTACCTGGAATTCATGGATGATGGCGGCTATGCGCGCCCGGAGTTCTGGATGTCTGTAGGATGGGATGTTTGTCAGGCGGGGGGTTGGCAGGCCCCGCTTTATTGGCGAGCGATGGCGAGCGAGTGGCAGCAGTTCACCTTACAGGGCCTGCGGAGATTGGATCCGAGTGAGCCTGTTTGTCACGTGAGTTTCTTTGAGGCCGACGCGTATGCCCGCTGGAGGGGACTACGACTTCCGCTCGAAGCCGAATGGGAGGTCGTGGCTCGATCGCAACCGTTCGAAGGACACCTCGCGGAATCTTTCTACTTTCACCCACGACCCGCTACCCATGGCCTGGCGGGAGGCCAGCAATGGTATGGCGACGTTTGGGAATGGACGGCCAGTCCGTACGTGGCCTATCCTCGTTATCGGCCGCCGACGGGAGCGTTGGGAGAATACAACGGGAAGTTTATGTGCAACCAATACGTCTTGCGAGGAGGTTCGTGCGCGACTTCTGCGTCGCACCTAAGGACCACGTACCGAAACTTCTTTCCGCCAGCTGCGCGTTGGCAGTTCACGGGCATCCGACTTGCAAAGTACCATGAGTGAGTCTGGCCTGGCGAAACTGTTGACGCCCGTGCGAGTCCAGGGGCTCGGCGTGCAGCTGGGCGGCGTTCAGGCGCTCGAGGGCGTTACGCACGAATTCACTCCTCACGTGTGCACAGCGTTGGTAGGTCCCAGTGGGTCGGGTAAGTCCACCTTGCTTCGATCCATAATCGGACTCGTCACGCCGGCCACCGGTGAGGTCTGGCTGGGGCAAGAACGTATGCGTCCTGCCTTATTGACCGAGCTGCGCCGCCACGTGGGGTATGTCATTCAGGACGGCGGACTGTTTCCACACCTCTCCGCGTGGCAGAACGTCTCCCTGATGGCTCGGCACCTGCGTTGGCCGAATGCTCGAATCGACGAACGAATTCAAGGGCTCTCAAAACTCACGGGCCTGGAGCTGGACGCTTTGCGGCGATTCCCCCGTGAACTTTCCGGCGGTCAGCGTCAGCGCGTGAGCATCATGCGGGCGCTTTTTCTGGATCCTCCGATCCTGCTATTGGACGAGCCCTTGGGATCACTTGATCCGATCATTCGTGCCAGCCTGCAGGACGAATTGAAGACCATCATGGCAGAACTGGGCAAGACCACGATCCTTGTCACGCACGACCTAGCCGAAGCTGCGTTCCTATCGAATGAAATCGTGCTCATGCAGGCAGGGAAGCTCGTGCAGGTGGGAAGTTTCCAGTCTCTTTGCGATACACCTGCGACACCCTTCGTGACGCAATTCATACGAGCCTATCGCGGCCTCGACATGCCGGCAAGGACATCAGGATGAGGACCTATGCTGCCGTCGCACTCTTGCTGCTGACCTTGGCATTATGGCCCGGGGCGTCTACCCCGCCCGCCCGCTCGGTCGCATCCAAGAAATTTACCGAGTCCGTGATTCTCGGTGAATTGCTCCGGCTGGTCGGGGAACACGCAGGCTTTCCTTTGACGCACTTGCGGGAAGTGGGTGGCACGCAGATCGTCTTTCGGTCCTTGGAGCAAGGTGAAACCCTGGCGTACGTGGAGTATACCGGGACGATCGACGAGGAGATCCTCGGAAGCTCGATGGCGCTTGACGCCAGCGCACGCCGGGCACAACTGGAAGGCCGCGGCGTCTCGATGTCCCCGCCGCTGGGATTCCAGAACACCTACGCATTAGCCATGCGTCGCGATCGAGCTCGCGAATTGGATCTCACCCGTATTTCGCAGCTCTCCCAGCTCCCGGATCTCCGATTCGGGATGAGCAACGAATTCCTGGACCGGGCCGATGGTTGGCCTGGTCTGCGAAAGGCCTATCAGCTCTCCGAGCGAAACGTATTCGGATTGGATCACGATTTAGCCTACCGGCAACTCAAGTCCGGTGAAATCGATGTGGTCGACGCGTACACGACCGATGCGCAGATCGACGTACAGGATCTGGTAATTCTGGATGACGACCGCCACTATTTCCCACGTTACGACGCGGTGATCCTCTTCCGTTCGCAGCTCCGTTCCTCGGAAGTGCACCTGGTGCAAGCTTGGGAGCGTCTAGTGGGCATACTCGACCTGCCCACCATGCGCCAGCTCAATCGACGCGTCGAGCTGGAGCAGATCGATGAGGCGACCGTGGCAGCCGACTTTTTGCGAGATAAGCTTGACATCGAAACATCGGTGGAGACGCTGTCCCGGGCGCAACGCATCGGCAAGCACTTGGGCGAGCACCTGCAACTGGTCCGGCGATCGCTACTGCCGGCGATTTTACTGGCCGTGCCGCTGGGGGTTTTGGCGTGGCGGCTTCCCGTGTTGGGGCAGGTGCTCTTAGCGATCGCGAGCGTAATCCAAACGATTCCGGCGTTAGCGATGCTGGTGCTCCTGATGCCGGTGGCAAGCTGGCTGGGATTCGCGAGCGTCGGGGAAAACTCGCTGACGGCCGTGGCCGCACTGTTTCTCTACAGCCTTTTGCCGATTGCGAGAAACACGGTCGTGGGTCTGCAGAACGTGCCGGAATCGCTGCGAGATTCGGCCGATGCGTTGGGATTAAGCCGTTTTTGGCGACTTCATTATGTCGAGTTGCCGCTGGCCACCCGCACCATTCTGGCGGGAATTAAGACTGCCACCGTACTGAATATTGGCTACGCCACCTTGGGAGCCTTGATCGGCGCCGGAGGGCTCGGCCAGCCGATTCTAACCGGAATTCGGCTGAATCGCTTCGGACTCATTCTGGACGGCGCCATTCCGGCAGCAATTTTGGCACTGGTCGCGCAGGCTCTTTTTGAAATACTAGAACGTTACCTAGTATCCCGGGGCCTGCGTTGAATAGCCAGCGAGTCCCTGGTTTTCGCCTACGGTCGAACGTCACTCCCCGCTAACACTCCGGAGACCCCGTCATGCCCACTGCCACATGGAATGGAGAAGTCATCGCCGAAAGTCATCGCACCGAAGTGGTGGAAGGCAACCACTATTTTCCTCCGGAATCGCTGCGACGCGAATTCGTTCGCGAGAGTGAGACCCACACGGTTTGTGGCTGGAAGGGGACGGCGTCCTACTACGACGTGGTCGTGAAGGGTGAGGTCAACCAGGATGCCGCCTGGTATTACCGGCAAGCAAAGCCCGAAGCGTCCCACATTCAAGGCTATATCGCCTTCTGGAAAGGCGTGCGAGTACAACCTTAGCCAAGAGTACCGCCCTTGCCAAGCGTCTGGTCTCACTCTTCAGGAGCACCCAGGTGCTTAGTTTTCTTTCGCTATCGCGATCAACTCGAATTTATGGCAGGCCGCATGAATCAACTTCTCTCTTTTCGGTTTTCTGAAGAATTGTCAGACGCACATCAGCGGGAGCAATTCCGAAGAGATGTCATGGCGGGTTTGAACTCCAGTCCCAAGCGCCTCCCTTGCAAGTACTTTTACGATGAACGCGGCTCGCAACTGTTCGAAATGATCTGTGAACTCGAGGAATACTACCTGACGCGGTGCGAGTCGGAGATCATGACGAAGTACGCAAGCGAAGTCGGGGCACAGATAGGTCCTCGCGTGATGCTCGTGGAATATGGAAGCGGCAGCAGCACGAAGACGCGAATCTTGTTGAATCACCTGGAAGACCCCGTGGCCTACGTGCCGGTAGATATCAGCACGGATCACCTAGTGAAGACCGCCAGCTTACTAGCAGCCGAGTATCCGAACCTTGAAATCTTGCCCGTTTACGCCGACTTCACGAAGCCGTTTGTCCTCCCGCGGGCGAGGCGGAAACCGACCCACGCCGCCGTTTACTTTCCTGGCTCGACGATCGGAAATTTTGAACCCCACGACGCGCGCACCCTGCTGCAACAAATCTCCATACTTTGCGGAACGGGTGGCGGGCTAGTGATCGGCATCGACCTGAAGAAATCAATTCCGGTCATCGAAGCCGCTTACAATGACGCCCAGGGTGTCACCGACGAATTCAATCTGAATCTATTGCATCGGATCAATCAAGAAACCCAGACGGAGATCCCCATTGATCGATTTAAACACTTGGCCGAGTACAATCCAGAGAAGGGACGTGTCGAGATCTTCATTGTGAGTCGCGAGACGCAAACGCTCACCATCCTGGGACAGCCCATCGATTTCGCCGCGGGCGAGCGGGTCCTAACCGAGTATTCGCACAAGTATTCCATCAAGGAAT
>JAQCHP010000171.1 GCA_027619595.1 Planctomycetota bacterium | reverse complement strand
AGAATTTCGCTTTTCTCACTTTACCAATCTGGCTCAGGCCCGATCTCTTCGTACGCAAAATAAATCAGCAACTGCGTTGCCCTTCGGGCCGTGAATCGGGTACCTGGGAGCGCCGCGTGCGCCGCCCTAGTCAGGTTCATTGACACAGTTGGGCTACCAATGCAACAAGTCCGTAGTGCCGGGCTTTCTCCTAAAAAATGTCCCAAAAAGTGTCCAAAAAAAGTCTCCATTTTCCTCTTGCAACGACCGACAGGGCCTGGGTACTATCCGCCACCGTCGAACGCAATGCGACCGACGTAGGTTCTGAATTCCGTCCTGTTTTGCCTTTGTGGGAGCTTTCCCGACGATGCCTTACGCACACTCTCCAGAAACCGCTGCGGCTCCGGCGTCCTATGCGTCGCCCGCGTCTGTGGCGGGTGAAGTTCCAGCGGTGCAGGATACTGCGGCTGATTTCGGAAGCCAGTACATCGTGAACGAAAGCCACACAAGTAGCTTGGCAGGGTATGTTGACAGTGCACGCGACTTTGTGCTGGATTATGGTCCAAGTGTGGTCGCGAGCGCCGTACAGGGGCTCGTGATCGTATACATTGGCCAGTGGGTTGCCCGCCTCGTCTATCAGTTTCTCTTGGACGCATTGCGACGTGGGGGACTGGACGAGACTCTGACCAAGTTCGCGGCACGCCTCGCACAGGCCGCCGTGCTAGTTTTTACCGCAAATGCAGCACTCCCGAAGTTTGGGGTTGAGACCGATTCTGTTGTGGCCGCAATCGCCGCGGCCGGTTTGGCTGTCGGCTTGGCGTTACAGGGTTCACTTTCGAATTTCGCGGCGGGTGTGATGCTGGTCCTATTTCGGCACTTTGGTGTTGGTGACTTTATCGAGGCCGCAGGCACCAAAGGGATCGTGGAAGAAATTCACATGTTCCACACAGTCATGCGGACGCCCGATAACGTTCGCATCATTGTCCCCAACGGATCGATTACCGCAGGGAATATCAGCAACTATTCGGCCGAGCCAATCCGGCGGATCGACTTGGTCGTAAATTGCGGCTACGGAGACGACCTATTGGCAGTGAAGCAGTTCTTGCAGGAGACCGTATTGAATGATCCACGGGTTCGCAACGAACCGGCGCCGATCGTGGCGGTCGACGAACTCGCAGAAAAAGGTGTTAACTTCGTCGTGCGGCCGTGGGTTGCCTCGGAAGAATATTGGGAAACCCGTCGGGATATGATTGAGACGATCAAGCTTGGATTCGACGCGCATGGATTTCGGCCGCAACCTGTAGTAAATATAATTAGCGACGCGGACGATGTCGGTCCCGATACGATCCCGATTTCTCAGCCGACACCGGTAATTACCAGCGGACTGATTACTCCACGCCGAGTGGCGTAGTGACATGAAAAAGAAATAAATGGGTCCCCCCCTATACGGCGTGGTTCGTCGGGTTTCGGTCCGGCGGGTCACGCCGTTTTTATTTTTTTCACGACTGTTGGGATGTCAAATGAGGTTCGGGGGGGATGCCGTACCGGCAGAGAAACCGGCTATAATCAGGCCGGCTTGGACTTGGTGTTCTTACAACTAATTGAGGGAGGTTTGTTGACATGTCGCAACCGGTGTTGATCGATGGGCAGTGGCGACCATCGAAGTCTTCTGGGACTTTTCGTGCTTACCGTCCAGCCAGCGGTGACATGTTGCCGGCTGAGTTTCCAGTCAGCACGTGGGAGGACTGTGATGCTATGCTCACCGCAGCCAACAACGCGTTTGCCGAGATTTTGGAACTTCCGGCGGAGCATTTGGCGAAGTTCTTGGAAAAATATGCCAAGGCGATTGAGGCGAACAAGACAATCCTTGTCGATATCGCCCACGAAGAAACAGGACTGCCGAAGAGTCCTCGGCTAGCGGAGGTAGAATTACCGCGCACGACGATGCAATTGAGACTAGCAGCTCAGGCGGCACGGGAGGAAACCTGGCGTCAGGCAGTGATCGATTCCAAGGCTGGATTACGGTCATGTTATGCTCCGATCGGTCCCGTGGCAGTGTTTGGCCCCAATAATTTCCCCTTTGCATTTGGCAGTATTTCAGGTGGCGACTTTGCCGCAGCGATCGCCGCTGGGAATCCAGTCATCGCAAAAGCAAATTCTTCGCACCCCGAAACGACACAACGTCTAGCGGAACTGGCTGATGAAGCGCTGCGACATGCCGAGCTTCCGGCGGCTACTGTGCAGATGATCTATCGCACGGCACATGAGGATGGCCGACGTTTGGTTTCCGACAGTCGTCTTGGCGCAACGGGTTATACCGGGAGCCGATCGGCCGGATTGGATTTGAAAGCCGCTGCGGACGCACATGGCACGCCAATCTATTTGGAACTTTCGAGCGTTAACCCGGTTGTCATCCTGGACGGAGTATTGAAGGATCGCCTGGACGAAGTCGTGAATGAATTCGTTACCAGCGGTCTCATGGGGACCGGGCAGTTTTGTACCAATCCCGGCCTGCTGTTGTTAATCCGTGGCGAACGTACGGAGCGATTCGTGCAGGCCGTTGTGGAAAAGTATCGCCAAGCTCCCGTGGGGACTCTGTTGTCGCAAGGGGTGGCTCGTACGTTGAGTGAAAGTATTTCGCTACTGCAATCGGCAGGAGCAAAGTTACTTGCGGGTACCGAACCTGTGGCGCGTGCGGGGTTCTGTCATGCGAATACCGTTATGCGAGTGAGTGGCAAGGAGTTCTTGGCGAAGCCGCAGGTTTTGCAGACCGAAGCCTTCGGCAACGCGGTATTGATTGTCGTTGCCGATGATCTCGCGCAATCCGTCAAGGTATTGCAACATTTGGAAGGCAATCTTACCGGTAGCATCTACTCCGATCGCGATGGCGCGGACGACGTTGCTTACGATAAACTAGTGCGCGTCTTGCGGACGAAAGTAGGGCGTTTGTTAGATGACCGAATGCCGACGGGGGTAGCCGTTTCGCCCGCCATGAATCATGGTGGCCCCTACCCTGCTACGGGGCATCCGGGATTCACGGCTGTGGGAATCCCCGCTGCCATGACGCGGTTTGCGGTGCTGCAATGCTACGATAACGTCCGTCCCTATCGGCTGCCCACGTATTTGCAGGACGAAAATCCCAACGGTCGGATGTGGCGATGCATTGACGGTGATTGGACGTTGGGGAATGTTGAATAGCAATTGACCATCCGTCGCACGATCGTGTTACCGGTGATTGGTTCGTACCAGGAGCACCATCGTTATGGCATCGTGGCCCGCGGTTGATTGGATGAATCTCCCTGAGCAATTCATCGTTTGCCGGGATTTGCGTCACCTCCCCGAGGGCTGGATGGTGCATGCGATTGGAGATTGGTTTCTGGGTTACCACCCAACGCTTCCCGTCGCCACCCTAGTTGTCGATGGTCAATCATTTGGCTGGATGCTCGGATATGCGATCAGTGGCGACGGTTTGCTGCTTGGTTCCGAGCGAATTACCGTGCCTGCTACCGTCCTAACCGACGAGGCAATGTTTGAACGATGGGTTTACCAGCATGGTGGTCGGTTTGTGGCGATCTTTGCCGCCGGTTCAACACCACGAGTCTATCTTGACCCAATAGGATCGCTGTCGGTTGTGTATTGTCCGTCCCTGGAGATGGCGGCTTCGACAGTGACCGTGGTCCCCCGTGAAGGAGATACCGACGACCAGACCGAACTTGCACAAGTGGTAGGGATCCCACGAAGTTCGATGTATCCACTTCAGTACACACCGCGCAAAAATGTTTGGCGACTTATTCCGAATCATGTGTTGTATCTTACGCAATGGGATAGCCGCCGACATTGGCCAAAGGCTCCTATCCCGCAAGTCGACGACATGACGGAGGCCGCAGATGAGTTGATTTCCCGGGTGCGGTTACATATCAAGGCGCTGATGACGAAGTATCCAGTCCTGTTGCGGCTCACGGCGGGGCTCGATTCACGCATGTTACTGGCTTGTGCTAGGCCGTATCTAGATCAGATCAAGACGTTCACGGTCGAACACGAGTCAAACGACGAGCATTCATGGCTCGACTGCAGCACAGCCAAGATTTTAGCCCAACAAGTTGGCTTGCGAGATCACGTCTGTCTCAAACATCAGCATCCACGCCAGGATGACCTTGACGAATGGTTGATGCGGACCGGCTGGAATTGCGGCGAAGAACGAGGATGGCGCGCGGCAACCACCTACAAGCAGTTGCCCCCGAGTTGTGCTGACCTCATTGCGCTCGTGGGAGAGGTTGCGCGGGGCGTCTTTTGGCGACCCGACGACAATGAGAAGACGGTCATTGGTATTGACCGATTGGCCGCGCGTTTTCGAGCCGGGCAAACACCCGAGGGACGCGGTGCCATTGGCACTTGGCTGGAGCAGCTCCCCTTTCACGATCCGTTCATTACCCTGGATCTATTTTTCATGGAGCAACGACTTGGTAGTTGGGCCGGGATTTACCCCTACGCCTACGGTGATCGCGGGCGATTTCAGATTTTTCCCATGTTGCATCGGCGTGTGATCGAGACGATGCTGGCACTCCCTCCGCGGAAGATTCGAGGTACCGAACTACTGCCACGTCGAATTATGGAACAGGAGTGGCCAGAGTTATTGGCTCACCCGTTCAACAAGGCCCAAGGAACCCAGCGAATTGGCCTCTGGTGGGTACGGTCCAAACGCGACATGGTCGACTTTTCTCGTCGGCTCGTGAAAGGGCTTCGCCACCCAATTTCGACAGCCCAACGAATCAAGGCGAGTCGGCAAGCCAGAAAGCGCCCCGGATAGATGGCAGCACAGTGAACAGCTACAGAATTAGGGGATGCCGCAAGAGAGAGGCGCCGCCCGGATTCGAACCGGGGATGGCGGATTTGCAATCCGCTGCCTTAGCCACTTGGCTACGGCGCCCATACCCCTTGTTTTATAGGGGGTTCAACTTTTTGCGGGTTGGCTGCCACACCTGAAGGTGTACACCCTGGGGCCCCGACAGGGGACTCAGGAAGGATGAACCCCCAAACCGCACGAGTTGTACGGATGACTTTATCGTCAAATTCTTCCGGCGACAAGCACAAAAAAACATGACGATTTTTCCATTTTCGCCGCCCGCCTCGTTCATCTGGGGGCTAATTTCGAAGTCTTGCCGCAAATTCCCTCGGTGAGGAGAATCGGAAGTGGCGGTGCCCCAGGTGCGTTGACTTCCGGAACGCGGGGCTTACCACTCGGGATGTAGCTGCTTCGTACTGACGGCTAAATTGGGCAAGTACATCGGCGACGATCCACACAAGACCGCGTGAGCCCCTACCTGGAAGAAATCGGCGAAGTCGCTGATTTGTGCCACACCCCCGACAGCGACTACTGCGAGTGCCAGTCCTTCGTCAGTAATGCACTCGTGAATTTCACGGACTGCTTCTACCGACGGCTGATGGATCGCCCGTCCGAGTACGCCGGCGGTAGTATGGTTGGGACCAAACGCCGGTTGGCCATCTCGTTGGAGGATGGTACGGCTAATACAGTTCACCAACGTGACCCCCTCTGCCAATCCATCGACGGCACGAAGAAATTGTTGCATCAACAGTCGATTGGGAAAGACACCCAGCTTCAACAAGAGCGGAGTGTTACCGATTGCATCCCGGATTTGTTGAACAATGCTTCGACTTGACGTTGCGTCGTGGTAGAGTGTCCCCTCCGCTGAACATACGTTGGGACACGAGAGATTGGCTTCGATTACGTCGGCTCCAGCTGCAACCGCCCACGCAGCGCACTGTGCGTAGTCTGCAGCCATCTCTCCGATCGTCGGATTAGGGGGCGGCGTCGCCACGACCGACACGATCAGAACCTGTCCATCGGACAAGCCAGAGCGACATCGTCGGATGTCCTCGCGCCAGAAGGCTGGTGCAAAGGACGGCATTCCAAAGCAGACCGACGAACTGATTTGGATCGGATCCGCCGGAACCGTTTCGATGACATAGGCCGGGGTGTGGTCGGGTCCAAGGTCGTCCACGAAGACCCAATTCGGGACGGGGTAACATGGGCGTGCGACGGATCGCACTGTCTTGTAGGTCAGGATATCGAACCCGCGTTCGGCGTAGGGAAGGACCCAACGACTGTTGGGGAGCAGCCCAGCGGCGATGCCGATCCGACTGCGAACAGGCAGGCCGAGAAACGACTTGATCGGGGTCCAGGGCACCTCGGGCGGAGCCTCCGCAAATGCTGGACCTCGCTCGCAGTTGGTCTCCCACGATTCATGAATGTCATACGTGCATTGCATCGATGTCGATTCCAGGACTTGGCTACCCAACAGGTTCGCGACGCCAATGCAAGCGAAAGCAGCAAGCAGCAGCCATTCTAAGCCGAAGAACCCGACGTGCCTACGCATGAAGTCTCGCTCCGGAAGGGACCCCAGTTTGAATTCCATGCCTGGGGTAGATGTGTAATCTGGGGTGTTTGGGAGTTTTGCTGCGGGCGTGGCTAGGGATGTCAAACGGGGTCCATCGGTCGCTAGTGGCAGTTTTGTGTGAACCCCGAAGTAGCGAAACGCGTCTTACGGTTAGAAATATGGCAAGGATTGGGTCCAACCCACGAACTACGGATGGGAATTGTGATTCGCGGTCGCACCACAGGAGGGATTATGTTAACGGTTTGGATTTGGGCGAGCACGATGGCGACGCTGTTGCCTATCACCGTCGCCTTGTTTTGGCTCTTGAACCGCTTTGCCGGTGAGTTGTTCCGTTCGTCCGATTCGACTCCGGCTGATTCGACGACCGAGGGGACAGGTGTCGCAGAAGACGATAGTGCGGTTGAGGAATTACAGTTCTCGGAACTTAGCGCAGAACAGATCGACGACATCCTCGAATATTACGAGAAGCGGAATGGTGAGTTTGCTTCCAGGTAACGGAATTATCCTTGCATCCCTATTCTGGTCGGTCGGACCGTCGAGTTGTTGAGGCTAATTGTCGCACAATTTATTGAGGCGAATTGCGTTACGATTCGCTGGGGCAGCTCTTGTGACCTTACCCTGACTATCTCCTCTCGCGACGTGGCGGCATAGTTCGAATTCCTCGGACAGCATTTCTCGGAATGTGGTCTCTTTGTCGATTTTTTCCGTTCGGCATGATATGCTAGATGCGTTATCGAAATCGCGTCACGAATTCCTGCGCCCCATGAGTAAAGGACTCACATTATGCGTTCGCGTTTGTTATTCGTTGCAGCAATCGTATCAATCGTTGGGCAATCGGCGTACAGCCAGGAACTCGTTGGTGCCAAGGAAGCGCTACGTAGGATTCGCGAGGAAGCTCCGCTTGGTGACAACAAATCGACGCAAAAGCAACCGGACGAGAGTAAGTTCGGCATTGCCTTAAATCAATATCGAACGGATCGTCAAAACTTGGGTGCCAAAGTGGCGGCTGAGAAATGGATCGAGTTATACGATCTATGGCGAGATTCGTCTGAGGGGGACGGTGGATCGCACTATTCAAACCGTCAAGAATCGCGATGGTCGCAATTGCTGTTATCGCTCCCCGGTCCGGAGTCATGGCCATCGCTCGCAGAGATTGTTCGGGCGCGCGAAATTCCAGCCGAAAAACGGGCGGGGCTTACCGAGCATAATCTGCGACTACTTGCCGCTCGGTTGACAAAGGATGACGCGACATTAAAGACAGAACTTGACGCGCTCAAAATCCTTACCGATCCGAAATCTGCAGGTTCGTCAGACGCCAATTCCAACAGCAGCGGAATTCTTGGCCGAATCATTTCTCAATTCACGGGTCGCGATAATCACCGTGGATCAAGTCATTTCGATGAAATATCGTTGGCGATCGTCAATATGAAGGACATGGCCAATTTGGACGATCCCGTCGCGAGATTTGCCGACGAACTCAAAGAGACGGCATACGATCGCGAAACGTCACTCGAAGTCCCAGATTTGGTGGGACGTGTTGGGGCCGAGAAAGCCACCGAACTCCTGCTACGCGCGTTCGCTATCCGCAATTTGTATCTGACATTCGACACCGCGTCGCAAAAGACGGTCGAGCTTGCCCGAGAGTTGGCCTCCGAGCACGTCGACTCCTTAGCGGTACCTCTTTGGCAGCTATGTCACACAACCGATGCCAACCAGTTGTTTGAGAGTCTTCTGACACGATTTGGTGTCGATTCGCCGACTTCTTCCGATGTTCCTCTGACCGAAGACAACTACCAAATTAGAGATGCCTATTTTAATGCCACTTCCTTCTATTTCCAGGGACTCATTTTACGCGGGGAGGTCGAAGCGGCGACGAAACTGCTGGTGGAACAGCCGAGAGCTTTGGACGACGACGAAACCGATCCCTTTGGGGCGAATAGCGAAGGCGATCTTTTCTCAGCTTGGGGTCAACGTGATTTCACACCTAGCGAACAGCAACGTATCTACCATTTTTTGGCCCAAGTGGCGGAAAAACACGTAGACCTAAGTATTTGGGATTTTTTGATAGATGCTGCCACAAATACGGGACAAACCCAATCGTTCTTGCAGTTACTCGATCGAGTCCTTGCACGCAGCGATTTGGACCCAAAATTACGCCGAAATCTAAAGGATTTACACGCTCGCTCCCTATTGATCTCTGGCGATATTGAAGGAGCTATGGCGGAATACCGCGAAAATCTAAATAAAATTGGCGATCCGACGACGGTACCTGATACCGACGAGACCGAGACAAGAGATTACATGGCAATCGCGCTGCGGTTCATTACAGTTGGCAGGCTCCAGAACCGGGCCGGCTGGGTCGACGAGGGAATCGCGATGGCCGACAAGGTATTCGCAATGACCTCACGCGTCTCGGACAACAGCCGGCAGGTTGCAGTCTCACATGCAATCGCGCCTTTGTTTCGCGCCTATGAGCAGGAAATAGTTCGTCGCAAGCAATGGGGTCGGATCGAAGAAGTCTGTATCCAGAAGATAGGGACAGTTGGAAGTTTGGACGGATATACGGGGCGAAATCAAGCGGTTCTCTATGGGCTAACTCTGGCGAACCTCTATTTTAGGCTCTTCCGATGAATCCGTGGGTAAAACGGGTCAAATCGATTGCGTTCGTGCTACGTAGGTAA
>JAQCHP010000170.1 GCA_027619595.1 Planctomycetota bacterium | reverse complement strand
CCACAAGTTGCTCGTTCCCGCAACGTAGGACGGGTCTCCAGGCCCGTCTTACCACGATTGGCTCCAAGAGCCAATCGCTGGCCAATAAGACAAGCATTGAAAGCACGCGGCGTGAAGGTTTTCCACTCGGCGGGATGGGACGTTTTTTCTAAGACGGGCCGAGAGACCCGTCCTACCATGATTCGCTTTGCATGGCCTTGCGTTGCCCTCCGGGCTATCGTAGTTCGAGCAGATGCCAAAGCGAATCATTCTTGGTACCATTCGTCTCCGCGTTCTCTTCGGTAGGGCGGGTTGGACCAACAGTGCTTTCGTAGACACTCTTGGAGTCAGTGGTCCAAAGATAAGCGATCTTGCCGTCAACTTCGTACCCGAACATACCGCCGTTGGCAAGCGAGTAATCGTCAAAACGCAAGCCCAACGATTCCAAATCCTCAAGTCGCGTCGGCCAGTCCCCGTTTTGGCTCTTGTATTGCCGCAGTGCAATCGCTGTCTGGGTCCACCGACGATCGGATTCCGCTTTCATTGCCGCACCGAAATATGCAGTAACCGCTGGAAATACCAGACCAATCCACACACTCGCCGAGCCGCCGCTGGCGTCATGGACCATTCGATCGATTTCCTCTGCTGTGACACGGCTTTTCGTCAGGCCATCTTCAATGGGTAGGTGCACTGCTCGATCATAGCATTCCAACAATTGTCGCTGGACCGACGGTGTCGGAGGAATCAGATTCGCCATCGCGGAGTCGTCGAATTCTGAAAGTGTGGTCTCGTTACGGCGCAGAGATTCTATCGCGGCTAGTCCGAACGCACGTTCGCCCATCATCACGTCTCTCCAGCGTTCTGCAAGCGGGTCGGGGGAAGCGACTGACTCTCGAAGATGTGCCAGCTCTTCAGCGGTCCAGATGCTATTCGTCAAAGATCGGCGAATGGCTCCCATTCGCATGCTTCTTAATGCAAGGTTGATTAGGTTAGACACAATTATCTCGCGCGAATCGAATGCGTCGATGGTGGCGTCCATCAATTGCAGATCACGTAACGCACGCTGGGTATCTTGATGGTAGTACGCGTAGTCAAAATCAAGATTGAGCAGTCGCATCACCGACCTCGCCTCTTGCAGCTGCGGAAGCGGCGTTGCGAACCCGTCAATGATCAATGAAAACCGAACGGGCTTGGGGTGCTTGGACGCATTCTCAATTAACTGAAGCACCGGCTCCATCTCATGTACGAAACTCGCAACAAGCGGTTCTTCAGCCCAATCTCCGCCGGGCGCAAGATATTGACGCGTCTCACCTTCGAAACCCACATATGGGAGCTTCTCGGTACCGGACGCTCCCACGCCCCAATTGCACAGTTGAAGAATCCTTAACCAATCGTCTGTCCCCTCGCTATGGGTTCGCTTCGTGTACCAATCCTTCATCGATGCATTATCATAGGGGATACCTTCCTACGCCCAATGTGCGTACTGTGCACGTATCGCTTGCGCGGCCCTCCATTCGCGATAACCAGCAAACAGAGCGGCGCCGACCGCCAAAACCACAGGCACGGTCGCTAGTAGTACGTACCATCGCAGATTGCTCGAATACCATCGAGGTGTTTGTGATTTTGAATTCATGTTTGCATCTCCCGGTGGGTCGTTACAACTCTGACGCCAACGATTGAGCATTACGCTCCCAAGCACGATTCCACAAACTGCCCGGCACAACTACCCCGTCAACAAAATCCTGCTGTCCATCGTCGCTGACGTACACCACCGACGGCCGCCAGAGTTTACTGAGCTTTTCATACTCCTCGCGCATTAAGGTGTCCTCTTTCTGTTCGAGGCACTGCAGCAATTGATAGGTCGCACGACCGAAGTAGCGATTTCGCAGCAAACTGACGGCGACCATCGGTTGAGCGGGCCAGCTTCGACTTTCTAACCCACCAAAATCGCTTCCATTGTCGGCCCGTAAGAATCGCGCCCAACTCATCAGGATGGCACGACGTCGAGCCTGATCTCGTGCGGATTTGTTGGCCAATCGCCAAACGAGTCTGGAATAATTCTCAGAGCCCAATACGGCCCGTCGACCCGATTTTTGCAGTTCGCCGACGAGCCAAAAGTCCAATCGATCGGCAAATTCTTGCTCTAAGAGTCGTCCACGCAGCCGAAGCCGCTCAGAAATAGAATCCAAGAGAACGACGGCTCGGATGTAGCGTTCGGCGGTCGTCTGATCGTTATCACCTTGGTCAATTCGCAGTGAGACCAGCGCCGCTTCTCGATACGCGAAGCCTAACCCCCGCTTCGCAGCTACGATCGGCCCTTCGTGCGACGCAAGCTGCTGCTCCAACTCCCCCATTACCCCCTGCACCGACTTCATGACATCGGGCGCAACGGGAAGAACCGCCTCTAAGTCAGGCTCCCCTGCCAGATCACCTTCGTCCATTTGTGGCGGACCATTCTCCACAGATTGCTTTCTTGCGACGACAAGTTCCAAGGCCATAGCGTCTTGTCCGTAACCATTCGCTTCCTTAAGCAAGGCGTATTGCACATTAGATGGCATTCCTGGGATGCTGACGTACGCAACAAGAAACGGAATCGTCGGAACAAATAGAGCAGCAAACAAAAATGTGGCGTGCGACAACCAATACCTGATGCTGATCCGCCCATCCATCCACGGTTGCATCATTACTCGCGAGGCAACAAATGCGATCAAGGTCGATACGGCTACTAACCACAGAGGCGTCCCGAGGGACGTCACAACAAACACGCCGTATACAATCGCACCTAGGGCAATTACCGGCGAAAGGCAGAAGGAAACCACAGCACTACGAGTCCACTGCGACGACCACTGTGTAAAAGCGTAGATCGCAAGCGATCCGAAACTGATACTTGGCCAAATGAACGGTGGGAAGAAGTCACTTCTGACTCCGTGATTGATCAATCCTCTGGTCATTGCGTAAGCGTAAAAGGTGAACCAGCTACCCAACGCGAGGACAACGAGGCTAAACGGCAAGATTTGTCGAGTCCACCAAACGGTACCGGGAGAAACACCTCGATCTGCCAAGAACCTTATTCGCTGCTTGGACCCGTCGCTACCAAAGACCGACGCTCCCAACCAGCACAGGAGCAGTGGCAGTGGCAGCAGAATCCATTGAAAGAACAGGAAACCGACAGCGGCCGACAACAACGACAAGACGACTGCCAAAGCAAACACCAGTATCATTCGATTCTGCTTGGCAATCTGCCATAGCAAGCTAGGAACTAACCCTTGGGTTGACGCTCGAGCATGAGCGATCGGTTGGTAGCCTCGGCCCAAGCCATCCCACCAAACGATCCACTTGCTGGGCGATCGCCTCGATACAAAGCTGACACTGCCGTTTCGCCAAGCAATTCGGGCAACCAACACCGCAACGACTGCGTGGCTGAACATGAACGCATATTCGTCGGTCCCAATTCCTGCTCTCGTTGACGGTTCAAACAACGTGTCGCCAAAATTTACGGCCAGCCCAATCGCCAGATAATTGGATAGCGCTGCGACTGACACCAAAGTGATCAACGTAGAGATGGCGGTTGGGCAGATCCAGGCGAGTGAAAAACTGAGGATCGCAAAGTAAATCAAAATGCTCGGCGACGCGACCGCATACCAATCGAGCAAATCATCGCGTCTCAAAAGCGACGGGCACACGCGTACAACAACGATGCATCCCACCAAATAGCATATTCCCAACGCCACGAAACCAACGACAATTTTCGTAATGACAATGGCCGACCGCTGTACGGGCAACATGCCAAGCCAAGAGATGGTACCAAGCTCTTTCTCCTGGCTCACCGCCATGGGCCCGACCCCTACAGCGAACATTACCGGAATAAGTATAAATAGAACTCGGTGAACTGATTCACGGTAGAATGCATCTATGAACAATGCCGAGAGTTGCAGGACCGCGCCGATCGCAATCAAGGCCAGGAGAAGCGGCAATATTTGCTTGAACTCTTTCCAAAACAGTCCTTTCCACGCCATGGTCTTATCATGAAAGGTGACGGATCTTTCAGCTCCCCATACTTCCTGGGCGACCGATCCCGACGGCAGTGTTCTTGTGCTCATGATCCCCCCAATGAGTTCCAGCGAGTCGATGCCTACATGGCGTTATGATCAACGGTCGCACCCGTACTGCCGAATGTCGATTGCATCGGCAAGTCGACATCGTCGGCTGAACCAGGAGTGACACCGCGCGTACAGGCGATGAATAGCTCCTCTAACGTTGCCGGACGTGACCGCACGCTTTGAACGCCAGGCGAATCCGCCAGGGATCGTTCGACCGTTGGGTCAAAACCCCGCAGCACCCACCGCACCTGGCGCCCCATTTTATGCTCGCTGAGAATCTCCGTTGTCCCACCGATAAACGGCAATGCGGCAAGCGGGTCGGCGACACTAACCGTCACTTCGAACACCTGACTTTGCAAATCGGCCAGCGGCGCGTTAAGCCGGATCTTTCCTTGTTGAATGATGACAATATGGTCGGCGACCCGTTCGACTTCAGAAATCTAATGACTCGACAAGAGCACCGTTCGGCCCGAGGCGGCTCGGTCCACCATGCTCTCCATAAACTCTCGTCGCACGTGTGGATCCAACCCGGAGGTGGGCTCGTCAAGAATCAACAACTCGGGGTCATGAGCAACCGCCAACGATAACGCGACCTTAGCACGCTGCCCTTTACTGAGGTGCTTGATCTTTCGGTCGGGTGGAAGTTCATATTTGCCGATCGATTCGCGGTATCGCTCCAGAAATCCGGGCGGATAAAACGAAGAAGCAAACCAGCCAATCTCATCGACACGCATCCAATCGTAAAGTGCCGGCGCATCAGAAACGTAGCCGATTCGTCGTCGAATCTCCAGCGAATCAACAACAGGATCTAACCCCAGGACCTGTGCCCGACCCTTGCTCGGAACTTGAAAGCCCGTCAGAATTCGGATCAACGTCGTCTTGCCGGCTCCATTCTCGCCGAGCAATGCAAAGACCGACCCGCGAGGCACCTTCAAATCGATGCCACGCAATGCGTCGCATCCCCGGAAATGCATTTCCAATCGTTCGGTAATAATACAATCGTTCATCGTAGTTTCCTCAAAGAGGAAGGGGTAAGATTGAATTGGACATCGTTGCGTTCAAGTGAATCCGCCGGACTAGGCTGTCGGTTGTGATGGGACTGTCGAGGAGACGGTATTGACGGATGGCGTGAGTTTTTTGAGCTGCTTTCGCACGATCTCTTCAATCTCGGCAGCCGACAAGCCACCGTGCAAGGCCTCGGTAAGCACACCTTGCAACCGGTCCGCAATGATCGATCGCCTCTCCTCGCGGCAAACCTTGGTAGCACCGCGGCAAACAGCCACGCCGCGACCGCGCAATAATTCAAGCACTCCGTCACTCTGCAACTGCTGATAGGCGCGAGCAATCGTGTTCGGATTTAATGCGAGCTGGACACTCAAGGTACGGACACTCGGCAACAGCTGCCCCGGCAGAAGGGACTCGTCCGCAATCGCAAACTTTACCTGGCGTACAATCTGCTCGTAAATCGCAACGCCATTGTTCGCGTCAATGGAGAAAAACATATCCAACTCCTTCTGCGGCAGCAGAACTAGTGTACTAGGCACATAGTACAGCCATACCGCTAAGACGTCAAGTGCCAAAAAAATTGAATGCAAGAAGAAATTGGGAAGCGACTCCCAGCCCGAGAGACTGGGCCGTAGCTGACTTAGGATGGACGGCCCGGACCGGCCTGTTGGTTGCCTGTCGTTGCGACGAGCGGCACCCGCGGCAGGCGAGATTCTGGTTCGGCGGGGAGAAGATTGGCGGTTCGGTTTGTTGTGGAAGCAGGCATCCGAAATGATCCCCGCTCCCTTGAATCCGCAACCGTCGAACCAACCGCAATTGACGGCGCTGAGCTGCGAATCTAGGTTAAGGGCTTAAACATCGAGCAAATATTCCGCATCGTTCGCGCGTGTTTGCCGATCCGACGCTCGCAAAGTTCTTTCACAGGTCAGAGAATTTATGTCTCCTACGAAGCGAATACTCTTTTTGGTCGGTGATTTCGTGGAAGACTACGAAGCCATGGTCCCATGGCAAATGTTGCTCATGTTGGGACACGAATGCATTGCCGTTTGTCCCGACAGGCACGCCGGCGAGTACGTTACCACGGCAGTACACGACTTTGAAGGGCATCAGACCTACAGCGAAAAACCGGGACATCGCTTTCGATTGAACGGGAATTTTGCCGACGTCATACCGTCGACATTTGACGCTTTGGTGATTCCCGGCGGCCGCGCTCCCGAGTATTTGCGACTCAACGAACGGGTTCTGGCGATCGTGAGCGAATTCATGAACGCTGACAAACCGGTGGCTGCAATCTGCCACGGAGCACAAATCCTTGCTGCCGCCGGTGTGCTGAAGGGGCGAAGTTGTAGCTGTTATCCAGCATGTCGGTTCGAAGTCGAAATGGCCGGGGGGCACTACGTTTCGCCGTCCGCAGACTTCGATTCCGTGCATGTCGACGGCAATCTCATCACTGCGCCTGCATGGCCGGCGCATCCTGCTTGGATGCGGGCGTTTTCTCAACGCCTTGACGCGCACGAGTAACCACGCAGACGTTTTTTCTAAGACGGGCCAGGAGACCCGTCCTACGGGGTGGGGGAGTTCGGCTTTGCGCCGATCGGTGAGGCATCCGAGTCCCATTTCGTGGGATACATGTACGCCTGTAGATTCACCATAATTGTAGCCAACAAGTTGCCCGTCCACGCAACGTATCCACGCAACGTAGGACGGGTCTCCAGGCCCGTCTTCGCACGATTGGCTCCGAGAGCCAATCGCTGCCCAATAAGACACACATGAAAAGTACGCGACTTGAGGGTTTGCCGCTCCGCGGGATGGGACGTTTTTTCTAAGACGGGCCGGGAGACCCGTCCTACCACGATTGGCTCCAAGAGCCAATGCAAAGAATCTTGCACAGGGTCCTCGGGACACTCAACCGTTGGCCCGGCCCTCCCAGACACCCCACTGGCCGTGGTTTTCATCGACGCCGATCTCTACTACCTGCGGACATGCGATTCCTCGATCCGCCAGTCTCTGAATCAGTTGTTGACCCAGCTCGCGCGCTAACAACTCGGTTGTGGTGTTGACGACAGGGAGCAATCGACAATCTTCCTCAGGAAAAACCCAACGCCGATTCTCGTACCGCGCCACGATCTCACCATTTTCTTCGGCCACGCGAATCAGCGGATGCTGCGTGGGGAGCAAGACATGGTGGTCCCATGCGTTCACCAGCTGCTGCAGCGTGTCACGCAGTGCGATAAAATCGATGACATAGTGGTTTTCGTCGAGCGGATTCTGCACGCGTGCGCGCACGCGATAGTTGTGACCGTGTAACCGTTCGCAACAGTCGCCGTTAAACGTGATAAAATGTGCCGCACTAAAGACCAGATGGTCCTTGGTCAACTCTACCCAGTACGATTCGCGCCAGGTCATGGCAATACCCCTTCCTCGTAAGAAAAGCGTACCAGATCGCCGTCCCGTAATTCACAAAATAGTCCAGCGGCAATCAGGTCGGCGGTTGTCCCGGGATTACGGCGATTTCCATCGCTGCGTAACCAAAAATCAAAATCGGCCATGCAGGAATCGAACTGCGTTGGCTCGCGATCCCAGCTGTCGAGCACCTCCTGGGCGCGGTTTGCCGATTCGACTACCGTGGCGGCGCCACATTTCCTCGCGATGAGACTATCTGGCCATTGACTCATGAGTTGCAATTGGGTTCGTAGAATGCCACGCACGAGCCCCCACTGTGAAATCGCTTGTCGCAGGAGGGGAGCGACTTGCTGCAACACATCTTGAAAGTTCGTACTGTATTGCCGTGCCACCCGATCGCTATCGGACGCTAAGGCCATGGCCGCGATAAGATCGTCTGGTTCGGACCCACTCACGTCCCACCGATCTCGCTGTCCCAACCCACCAGGTGCCGCGCGACGAATCGCTTCGTACACAGCCGAGCTATCGGCGACCGTCAGGCTTTGCAGAACAGCTTCGATGCCATTCTTCAGACTCATTTCAGGCGGTACAGCACACAGCGGTGCCAGCAGCAAGACCGTACCTAAGTGTGTATTCCCGTCGGTTGCGGCACGAGAGAGCGAGACCGCCTCCAGGACCGACGCACCAACTCCCATGCTCTTCGCCTTCGCTAAGGGAGATGCAATGAGTGGCACGCTCGTGACAAAATCATACAACGTCGTATCCGCGAAGTCGGCGCCGCGATGCACATTCCCGAGCTTCGGAACCGAGACCTCCCACAGACATGCCAAGGTCACGCATTGCTCGAGTGATAGGGGTGGAAGCTGTGCCATGTTACAACGGAGCGCCATCGCGAACAGATCGCGGCAGAGGGACCGCAGGGGTACGCAGGAAACCTGACAGATACGTCGCCACGCGTTCGGGAGCTTCTTCTAACACCCAATGCCCCACGTCGGAAAGTTCATGCACGATCGCGGCGGGAAAATGATCTCGAAGTCTTGTCAAGCACGACGGGCGAAAGCACCAATCCTGCATGCCCCAAATCATACACGTCGGCAAGTCCGCCAGAACATGCAGATTCCGCTCCAGTTGCACCAAATCGTCCCAAGTTGGATGACTCGAATTCGTCGGAATATCCTGCACAAATCGATAGATTGCGCGACGATGATCCCAGCTGTCATAGGGCGCCAGCATCCCCGATTTTGCTCGCACGCTCATACGTGAGGGGCAATGCAGCGCCATCCGCGTCGCAGCGAGTGCAAACAAATTGAGACCTTGTAATGCCACCGCCCCCACCAACGGAGTCCGACAGACGCCAATCCGCCACGGCACATAGGGTGGGGGAAAGGCTCCAGTATTCAGCAGCACGATCCGCTCGAATCTCTCTGGCACGGCGCAGGCGGCACGTAATCCAATCGCGCCGCCCCAATCGTGAACGATCAAGACAATTCGACGAAGATCCAAGTGTTCAATTAAATGCAGGAGATTGTCAGCATGTTGAGCCATTCGATAATTGTAGTGCCGCGGTTTATCACTCAGCCCACAGCCGATGTGGTCCGGGGCCACTGCGCGATGCGAACACCGAAATTCTCGAATGAGATGTCGATAGTAGAACGACCACGTCGGATTTCCGTGTACCATCAGCAACGGCTGTCCGGCTCCCTCGTCGACGTAGTGCAGGCGGCCCCCTTCCAACGGA
>JAQCHP010000169.1 GCA_027619595.1 Planctomycetota bacterium | reverse complement strand
CCTACGTAGCACGAACGCAATCGATTTGACCCGTTTTACCCACGGATTCATCGGAAGAGCCAAAAAAAAATTGAAACAAGTTTGCGTTCCACGACCCGTCCTGCCAAACACGATCGACCCACCGAACCTTGGGGTCATCTGATCGTCGATCCCGAAAGTCGAGCTGGAAGCTCACGTTTGAAGATGGATCCCTAATGGATTCTTCTTTGCCAAACATTAGCAGTCCGGCAACTGTCAAGCCTTCTTCACCCGAGTCCCGGACCTGTCGAAACCCGCCGAGCTTCCTGAGAAAATCGAGCACGTCCAATTCGAGCCAAGGGTGGATCGCATCGCGAGAACGAAAACGATTGCGATAGGCCTGGAGAGATTCCACGTGAACATCACTTATGCCAAATTTGGAAAGTACCCTTGAATCAGCCGATGTCTGATCATCACTGTCGGAGATCATCCGACGGACTTCATTTTCGTCGCAGCGGTAGTCGCCTTCGTGATAGCGACGGTACGTGCCTGTCAATGGATTTGGGCCGAGATATATCGGTCGCTCAAACCGACCAGCACGCGGGACGTTGACGACCAAGACTTGATCGCTGTTAAATTTGACGATGCGCACATCTTCATTGCCGAGCAAGTTGTGACTTACATGACTGCGATTGTTCACGTTGTTCCAGAAATCTTGCCTGACTTTCTCGGCATCCTCCAGCCCTTGAATTTCGAATCGATTACTGCTGTGCTGTTTGACGCCCAGCACGATCACGCCGCCGTCTGTGTTTGCAAAGGCGCAGTAGGACTCCCATAACGATCGCGGCACACCGCCACGAGCCGATTTGAATTCGATTTCAAAGTCTTCGCTTAAAGAGAGGGCTTCCAATAACTGATCCGCGTTCACGCTTGCCCTCCTGAACATTGTTTTCGCAAGTGATGCCAAGACTCGCTTTGAAACGATCAGAAGTATCGACCGCATCTTGTAGACTACCTCGTCGGCCCGGTCGGGCTCGGCGCCGATTTCTGGATTCAGTTTGATGGGCACCTTCCGCACAAGCGATTCAACAACTGATCGCAATTTTTATTCCCGGCAGTCTACCAGGAAGAATCCCCTCATTCCAGCGGTGCGTGCGTAAAGCGGCCGTGGGACTCATTTCAATCCTCGGAGTGGCGGTGATGAACTGCCTATTGATGGCTTCGTCCGACAACCATACACGGGCGTTGAAGACGCCGCTTCGCGACGCTTCTTTGCAGGGGACGACAAAACTTGTCCGACCTGTGAGGATGACTGCCCTAGCGGCTATCTTGTGACTTTTACCCGCCGCGTTGCAAATGTGAAAGCCGGATCTGTGGTACCTGAAGATTCCCGCCGCGGTGTGACCCTCATGGAATGGAATTCTTGGTGCTGGGGTTTAACGACAACAGTGCAACTATCGCACGAATGGTGGTTTGGACCGGTGTTCCAACTGCTGGCGACGACGTTCTACCTCATCGGCGGCGTTGGCCTCCCCCATGATCCGTAGATTCTCGGCATGGTAAAGGAAAATCCGTGCTGCTCGGCCCCAACCGCCACGGAAGCCCGGGCCCGGTTCGCTAACTTTCTCCCGAGTCGCTTCATGAATCAACTGCTCCATGATCGCCACCGCTTCCTTGCCATGTTCGGGGGACACGTTATTCTGATGCGCCAGTGCTCGGGCTAAAAACATTCGTGACGTTTCGAGCAACATCCTCAGGTGCGGATCGTGCGGCGACTTTTCGGACATCGTGGCAAGGGCCTTGGCAGACGCACGCAGATCGGACTCGGCGTCAACGAATTTCTCGTCCTGCAAATATTGCCGGCCGTGCTGTTGCTGCACCAGCGCATACGTTTCGCGAAATCGCGGAATGTTCGGATGTTCTTCCACGAGTACCCGTGACAGCTCCCTCGATTTTTCCAGCAACTCGGCAGAAACAGATGGACGCCGATCGTCCAAATGAAGCAGCGGAATCCACCTGATTCCTGCGTAGGCTCGACAGAGTTCATCGCGGTAGTCAGGAATACTTGGATAGTCCGCCACAAGTCCTTCCAATATTTCAACGGCACGATGTTGCAGATCATCATCTTGATCCCAGGGTTTATCAGCTCGGGACCGATACGCCAACGCCAACAGGTAGCGATGCTCCGCAACCAGAGGAAATTCCTCGGCAAGTTTTTCGAGCGACTGGATCGCCTGCTGAAGGTAGTCTTCGCCGTGACGAGGCTTTCCGAAGGGAAAGCGTCCGCGCCATTTAGGCTCGGGATGACGACCGGCACGCTCGGGACGGCCCTCTGGTCCTGGTCGGCCGGGAGGCGGTAACACTGGATCGCCCTGTGGAAGATGAGGGCGACGATCTGCCAATCCCTCCCGAAAAGGCGCCTCGCGCCGTGGACCTCGTCCAGGTCCGCCGCGGCCCTCCGGGGGCAAACGGCTCAAATAAAACAGTGTACGTGCCTCCTCCGCGCGAAGCTCCGGCGCATTCCGTAAAGCTGCGGGGACCGCACGTAGTCCCTGAAGTCCCTTACGATGTTCCGCGAACGCTTCCGAAAACTGCCCTTGCCCTGCCAACGTCATCGCTAGTCCATTGGAGGCCCGCACTTTTTCTACTTCGCTAACCAACCATAGTTTATCGTCATCGATCGTCAGCTCGGAGTTTCTTTGCAACGCCTTGCGGTACGCGTCGTCTGCCTCCGCATTTTTTCCCAAAAGGAATAGCACGTCCCCCACCTTGCGACTGGCGGTCGCGGCCCGCAACCGCCAAGACATATTCATTTCATCTTTCTCTGCGAACTTATCGTAGAATCCCAGCATCTCCTGGAGAAACGCTGCTGTTTCGTTCGACAAGGCAGGCTGAGGGCGAACTTGAATAACTGTACCGGCGTCTTCTTCCGATTCTGCATCCCCAGTCGCATCGTCTAGCAAGATCGTGCTCGAATCGACCGCGTGGTCGGGTACGAATCTTGCATACACGTTATCGAGCGCGTCGATCGCCAATACCAGCGTTTCTTCCGCGCGCGTACGTTCGTCTTCGGCCTTGCGACGCTGCATCAATGCGTCTTCGGCGAGATCTTGTGCTTGGGTCTTCAGTCGCGACATATGAACGTAACCAACGTTCGCGATCGCCGCGTAGGAGACGATCAATCCCAATAGAATGGCTGACAGTGCCGCCACACCGCGATTGCGCCGACACCAACGCCAGCCGTGCTCAATCAACGAAGCGCGGCGCGCCCGAATTGGGCGATCTTCCAAAAATCGGTGCAAGTCTTCGGCGAGTGCCGCTGCCGTGGCGTATCGCTTGTCGGGCTCAGCCGCGATCGCCTTCAAGACAATCGTTTCCAAATCTCGCGGTACGCTCGGCTGATAATAACTGGGACGCTTCGGATTCGCCTGGCGTATCGCTTCTAAGACACGAGCATGTGTCCTACTGCCATGGGCGGCGCGCAATGCCAAGAGTTCATACAGTGTTAATCCTAGGCTGTAAATGTCGGAACGTCGGTCGGTGCGTCCCGCGAGAACTTCCGGCGCGATATAGTTCAAAGTACCGACGATATCACCCGTCTGACTGACATCATCGTAGTCGCTCCGTTTCGCCAAACCAAAATCGGCTACCCACAGCGTCGCATGCTGATCGAGCAGCAAATTGCCGGGTTTGATGTCTCGGTGCAGAGTTCCTTGTTGATGAGCGTATTCGAGTGCCTCCGCCACTTGCATCGCGATGCGGGCCACGTTGCGCCAGTAAAATCCACCGATCACGCTGGGCTTGCGCCGGTCAGCGGCCACGACCGGATCGATGGTATCGTCCGGCAGAAGAGAAGGATCTTGCTCAGCGGATCGCCCGATCGAGTTGATATCCAAGTTACGCGCGTCGAAACCATCGGCATCCAAACCATGTGTGACCCGATTCGCGATAGAATTTCCGCCAGGTACGCTGGCCTGAGCAACGTCCGACGTAGGCAGACTTGCATGGTCGGTTTCCTTGAGTTCCACGTCGGAGTCGGCTGGGGTCAACCCTGGGCTAGCCGCGTTGACCAAGGCAAAGTCCTGGGACAGCAGTGCAACAGCTTTTTGATGAGCCCTTGTACCGCGAGGTGATGGGTCTGCGACAGCGTCGAGACTGGCCACATTCGCCGCGCGTCGCAATTCAACGAGCACCTCATCCAAACCGACACCCGCGATCAACTGCATCACGATATAGTGGTACCCATCCTGTTCACCGATACCGAAGACCGGAACGATATTCGTGTGGTGTAATTTTGCCGCAGTGCGTGCTTCCCGTTCAAATCGCCGCAACGTCTTGCCGGTGGGAAGGAACTGCCGCGGCAGGACTTTGATGGCGACCCTTCTGCCGAGCGAAACCTGTAACGCTTCGTAGACGACGCCCATGCCGCCACGTCCAATTTCGCGAATGAGTCGAAAGTCACCCAATCGTGCAGGCACTTGGCCCGACATCGCAACACGGCCGTCGTTCGGCGACGCTTGTCGATCCTTGGCCCGTTCGATCGCAGCAATCGCCGGAAAGATTTCGCGAATCTCCGCCGCGTATTGAGGGTGTTCCGCGGCGAAACTCTCGATGGTTAGCTCTTCGCCCATTCTGCGGCGATTCGAAAACTGCTCTGCTAATAGCTCCACGGGATCACGATCACTCTGCGTCCCGTCGCCGGTGTCATGCCGCAGCGGACGGAATTCCGGATCACCCGAATTGAACACGCCGTCTTGCATTGTGCGATCTACCCCCAATAGCTTCGCCCGGCAGAGAAGTCTTCCACTGCCCTGATTGGGACTCAACGTTCGTTTTGAATCATCCCAGGAACCTGTTCGAGGATATCCTTGAGTCGCTTGAGTGCGCGAACATAGCGGATGCTCGCCGCCTTCTGCTGAATCCCCATGACTTCAGCTACTTCACTATTCGTGAGTTCTTCATAGTGACGCAGAGCCAAGACTTCTTGATCGATCGGTTCCATACCATGGATGGCCTTTTCCAACTGCACTGCCAATTCGTCGCGCATGGCGATCTGACTGGGAGACGACACCTGCCCCAGCAACTGAGCTGCCAGCGAAGTGGAAGTTGCCATCGGGAATGGTTGCCTATCGTTTATGGACAGGTCTCGTCGGGCATCACGCATTTTGGCACCTAAATGCCGGCGATGCACGTCCACCATGGTTTGAGTCACAATCAAGCGCAGCCAGATGAAGAACGACTTCTCGGGTGCCTGAAGATAATGACTCAACCGATCGGCGGCAGCCAAATACGCCTCTTGCAAGATGTCGTCTGCATCTACCCGTCCAGATAGCCGACGATCGATCCGAAAATGAACGATCCTCCATAGTCGGTTGCGGTACAAGGCAAACAGGTCCCCCAATACCCGCTCGTCACCAGTGCGCAGCCGCTCCAACAAGACTTGTCCATCGGTATCAAGGGTCGACATCCACAGCTCCTCCCTTGGATAACGTTATTGGACGCACCTTTTCTACAAGCTTTTTTGACAAAGACGCCCCTATTCGAACGGCCTTAGCGTGACGCGAGCTCTACTTTCCGGCCGGGAATCGCCAAAACACCCGGGGAAACATCACCCCAAGCGTATTCGAGGGGTCCCAACCGTTCCTGGCTATCCCAACACTCTTGCCACGTCAGGTCCTTCCCAGAGTAAGTGCACATCCGGCCCATAATGGCGATCATGGTGCTGTTCACCATGTATTTGCCATTATTAAGGGGGGAGCCCTCGCGGATACTTCGATACATGGCCTCGTGTTCCAGTCGATACATGTTATGGCTCGGTCCGTCGTACTTCCATGGCTGAGCACTGGAGATAGAATGATCGAGCACGCGCGCCGAGCCTTTTGACCCGAGAACGTGTTCGTCTACACTGTTCGAGCAGTCGGCTTGCTGTCGGCATGTAAAGAACACTTTGACACCATTGGCGTATTCGTAAAAGACACAATGGTGATCGTAAATATTTCCCCACTTATCGTGTGTCTTATCGCCAGACTCGACGCCACGTTGCTGCCTCCCTCCCATCCCGACGGCACGGATCGGCGTAGCATCGCCCAACAACCAAGACGTCTTGTCGAGGCTATGAATTGCCTGCTCAACAATGTGGTCACCGGAGAGCCAAGTATAATAGAGCCAGTTCCGCAACTGGTGTTCCATGCGACTCCATTCGGGCTTATCCCCTCGATGCCATAACGTACCCGAATTGTATTGCGACTCGATGGCAATAATTTCGCCGATCGATCCAGCTTGAATCCGCTCAATCGTTTCCCTGACAGCGGGGTGATACCGCCAACACAATCCGGAAACAACCGCCAAACCCTTCTTCTGCGCGGTTTCGCAAGTTTCTGCGACGGCACGCACTCCCGGCGCATCGACGGCAATTGGCTTTTCAACAAAACAATGCTTGCCAGCGTCAACGGCATACTTGAGATGTTCCGGTCGGAAATGGGGAGGAGTGGCCAATAGGACGACATCGACACCGCTATCGATCACTTGCTTATAGGCATTAAGTCCCGAAAAAATATAGTCCTCGGCGACTTGAATGCGTCCCGATATCTCTTCGTCCGCCTGCAATTCCTTGAGGCCCCGCTTGGCTTGATCGTCAAAGGCATCCCCTACCGCGGTAAGCACAACGTGAGGATCGCCGTAAAGCGTATCGGCGGCGGCTCCGATCCCCCGTCCGCCGCAGCCGACGAGGCCGACTCGCAGCGATTCGTTTCCTCCGGCATGAACGGCGCGAGGAACCGCGACCCCCCCCAGAATGCCGGTCCCAACGGCAGCAATTCCGGACTGTCTCAGAAACTGGCGGCGATCCGATTCGCGGTCATTCTGCATGTTTTTCCATCTCCCACTATTGATTCAAAGCCTGTCGGCAGAGGGGCACTAGCAGCCGGTGTATTCTACCCAGTCTACTCGTTTTGATCCGACGCGTGAAGACTGACCTGAACGGCTCTTTCCGCACCTCCGTACACTTCACCCTACCTTCCCAACTGTTACTACTTTTGAAAAACGAACCGCCAGTCCAACATTGTCCAATGTTCACCGAAAGAGGTGCGATAGAGACGCAACCCGGGGGTGTATGGCCCGATCAAGCGGCACACCCAGCTGTGAAAGATGGATCTCGCAACAGGACAGTGCAAGGAGCAGCGAAAATGTCAGGACGGCCAATCATTTCCCTCGCCATGGGAATTCTCCTGGTGTCCGGTGCGGCACGTCTGAACCCCGCCGATGGCAACGAGCTACTTAATGCAAAGCAATCATGCCCGTCCTGCAACCACAGTTGTCCTGAATGCTGCGTCAAATGCGGACTCAAGTGCGTCCCAGGTAAACTTGTCGCGAAGACAATCATGGTACCGATTACCGTCACCGAGACTCGACTAAAAACGTGCATCGAGAACGTCGACAAGGAGTTTGAAGTTAAGTGCACGGTTTTCAAACGAGAGCCTGTGACTCAGACGATCAAAACGAAGGTCTGTTACCTGGAAGACGAAGTACGCAACAAGGTCGTCGAGACCAAGTGTTGTGCACGCGTCAAGAACCCGACGGTCACAACCTTTGATGTCGAAGTGCCGGAAGTTGAGGAACGGATCGGCCCTCCGCCGAGCGACCCGTGCCAGTGTGGCGATTGCGGAACGGGAGATTGTCCCTGCCATTGCGCAAACCCGGAAGCCAATGCCACCTGCGATTGCCCTGCGTGTCTAGGTAATCCTGAAGGGGCGGGCCCCGCCGGCGACGATCCGAACTGCGTACGGCATGTCTGCGTCATGCGTGACCAGCCGAAGAGCGTTAACTGTGAAAAAGACGCCGTCGTGTTCATCACGAAGTCCGACGTCTGCAGTTATTGCGTAAAAGTGCCTAAATACCGAGAAGAAGTCTGCAAAGAAATCACTGAATACAAACTCGTGCCAGTGGTCAAAACCAAGAAGGTCGTCCGGTGCGTACCCGAAATCAAGAAGCGACCGATTGAAGTTCAGGTCACGAAAATGGTACCCAAAACCATTTACTGTTGCGAAGCCTGTTCCAAGCACGGCGCGAAGTAGTCGACGGCAAAAGATCTCGGTTGTGGAACACCGCCACCCCCCCTCCCCACCCCACCTTTGAGAGTGGCTGCGAAGCCGCGATGATGGGGTGCAGCTCGGTAGTCTGCGAGCTCACTTATTTGGGGGTTATCAAATGCTTAGGCCTGGAGACGAACCGGTTCGCGGATATCGCCTAGAAGCCTTTCTCGGCAAAGGGCAGTATGGCGAAGTCTGGCGTGCGAGGTCTCCTGGGGGCGCTAAGGCCGCACTCAAATTCCTGGACCTGGGAGGGCGATCCGGCTGGAAAGAGTTTCGAGCTGTCCAACGTGTCAAAGAGATTCGGCACGCCAACTTGATGCCGATCACAGCCCTGTGGGTCTTTGACAAGGACGGTAATCTCATCGACGACGCCATCGTCGATTCGATCCTGGCCACCGACGCTGGCGATCGAGCCACAAAGCGCTCCAGCCAGACGCTGCGCAATACGTTGCAAGCGGGAGCCGACAATCAGCCATTACCTCGACAACTCATCGTTGCATCCTTGCTCGGCGATCGAAACCTGTTGGAACTATTGGAACACTACCAACAGCAGGGGAAATCAGGAATCCCCGTCGATGAATTGTTAGCTTATATGGAACAGGCCGCCAAAGGGATCGATTTCCTCAATACGGCTCAGCACGATTTGGGTCAGGGCCCGGTCGCCATCCAGCACTGTGATATCAAACCAGAAAATATCATGCTGGTAGGTGATTCCGTTTTGGTCTGTGATTTCGGTCTGGCAAGTGTGCTCACCGATGCTCAAGCAGCTGCCACCGCGACCGGCATGGTCGGTTCGCTCGCCTACATGTCGCCAGAATGCGTGTCGCGGAAGCCAAGTTGGGCGTCGGACCAATACTCGTTGGCCATCAGTTATATTGAACTCCGCACCGGAGAATTGCCTTTCGCTGAAAAGACATTTGCGTCGGTACTCGACTCAATCCGCAATTCCAAGCTTGACCTATCGCACGTGACGACGGCCGAAGCGCATGTGCTGCGTCGGGCAACGGCGTCCGTTCCAGCCGAGCGATTTCCGACCGCCGCTGCCATGGTCGCAGCGCTGAAACGCGCCCAGGCGTCCGACGCAATACAAGTCGTAACCCCTGCCAAAAACCGTCTGCTGCCCCTCTTGGCGGCTCTAAGTTTAGGGGGACTCACAGTTTGGATGGGTCTCAGGTGGTTGCCTGAAAAAAGTGACCATCTCCTACCGCCGAAACC